>DATBMW010000023.1:0-14093 GCA_036554645.1 Nitrososphaera sp. | reverse complement strand
ATAATATCGGTGATCTCTTGCCTGGTCTCCTGGCTCAGCCACAGGTCGGAATATCCGTATGTAAAGCCGCGATGGGTGATGTACGTCTTTAGCATGGTAAGTATCGAGTCAAGGAACCTTCGAGCTGCTTCGTTGCCATAGTCCTTTGCTATCCTGTGCAGCACGCTGTCAGGTTCTTCAGCACCTATCGACGCCTTGTCAATGACTCCGCTCATCAGTTCGCCGTTTTTGATCACAACATCCTTGCCCTCGCCCTTTGAAGCCTTGTTCCATTTCGAAGTGATGATAAAGTTAAAGTCGCTCGGGAGGAACAGGGAGAACAGCTGCCTGCCTGCATACAACTTTTGTCCGTCCTTTGTGCTCACGGCCGGATCCGGCAGCGGCCCGGCATAGCCCCCGACCATTGCCAGGTTCGCAAATTCGTCCTTTGTCAGAGTAGAGCCTTCCCGGGTCAGCATGAACGCTCCGGTGATAAAGTCCCTGATGCCGCCAATGATGGGCCCGCCGTACCTTGGGGAGATCAGCTGGTCCTGGACGCGCATCAGAAGCGTGGCCTCTGCCCTGGCCTCCTCGCTTTGCGGAACATGAAGGTTCATCTCGTCTCCGTCAAAGTCAGCGTTGTATGGAGGACAGACCGCCGGATGCAGGCGGAAGGTGCGGTATGGAAGTACCCTTACGCTGTGCGCCATTATTGACATCCTGTGCAGCGAAGGCTGCCTGTTAAAGATCACAATGTCGCCATCCGCAAGGTGGCGCTCTACCATGTAGCCCATCGCAATAGAGTCGGCTATTGCCTTTCTGTCGCTGACATAGTCAAGCCTGATCTTTACTCCGTCGGGCCTGATGATATAGTTCGCCCCAGGATATGTGTTTGGCCCGTTCATCACCAGCTCCTTGAGCCTTTCAAGGTTCCACTGCGACACGGTTTCTGGGATGGTGAGTTTCTTGGCAACGTCAGTCGGCACCCCGACATCAGAAATCCTGAGGTTCGGGTCCGGAGAAATGACGGTCCTGCTGGAAAAGTCGACGCGCTTGCCGGAAAGAGATCCCCTGAACCTGCCCTCCTTGCCCTTCAGCCTCTGGGTAAGCGTCTTTAGCGGCCTTCCAGACCTGTGGTGAGCCTGTGGAATTCCCGAGACTTCGTTGTCAAAGTATGTGGTAACGTGGTACTGCAAAAGATCCACCAGGTCCTGAACAATGAGCGGAGGAGTCCCGGCCTCCTTGCTTTCCTTCAACCTCTGGTTAACCCTGATAATGTCAACCAGCTTGTGCGTAAGATCGTCTTCTGATCTTATGCCTGTTTCAAGGATAATAGATGGCCTGACAGTCACTGGCGGCACCGGCAGCACCTGGAGGACGAACCACTCTGGCCTTGCAGTCTTGGGGTCGTAGCCCAGCAGCGCAAGGTCGTCGTCTGGGACGTGGCTGAGCCTTTCCCTTATCGTTATGGGCAGCAGCCTGTTCTCGCCGGCGTCCGTCTTTTCCACAAATATCGTCGGCTTTGTAAATATCAGGTCGTACTGGTCTTTGCCACAGTGAGGGCACGCCTTGACCTTCTTTGAACGCTCGATTATCTCGTCCTTTATGTTTTCCAGCGTAATGACGGCGTACGCTGCCTTTTTGTCCCGTATGTCCTTGTACTTGGCCAGTTCTTCAGGATCCAGCTTTATCCGGTTGCATGATCTGCAAGTGATCAGGAGCAGCTTGTGTATGTCGTCTACAAACGCAATGTGCAGCACCGGCTCGGCCAGCTCTATGTGTCCGAAATGACCGGGGCACTTTGCCGAAGTATTTCCGCAGGTCGCGCACTTTTGCCCGGGCTCAAGCGTCCCGAGCCTGTTGTCCATGAGCCCCCCCTGGACCGGCATCCCGTCCTCGTCGTACGTTTCGGGGGCAGTGACTTCTGCTACAGAGAATTTGCGTATTTCAGTTGGCGACCATACGCTGAACTTTATCCCGCCGAGTATCTTTGCTGATTCCTCTAACATCGCAATCGACCTCTACACTTTCTCCTTTACCAGCAGCCGCGGCGCCACATTGAGGCTCATCATCTCCTGCAAAAGCAACTTGAACGCGTACGCGATGACGACTGAAGAGATCTTGGCCTTGTCTCCATCAACCCTGCAGACGTACCTGCGCTGTTTGACATCATAATACGCCAGCAGGCCGCATTTCTCGCAGACATAGACCTCAGCCTTGTCCGACTCCTCCAAAAGCCTGTCCTTGAGCATCATGGACGCGCCATAAGCGATCAAGCAGTCACGCTCCATTTCTCCAAACCTGAGGCCACCTCCGCGAGCCCTGCCTTCGGTCGGCTGCTTTGTAAGCATCTGGACCTGTCCCCTTGCTCTGCTGTGAATCTTGTCAGCAACCATGTGGTGAAGTTTCTGGTAATAGACGACTCCGACATAGACGTCCGCAGGGAACTTTCTGCCTGTCCTTCCGTCATACATTGTTTCCTTGCCCGTGTACTTGAAGCCATACTGCTCCATCGAACCCTTGATCTGGTCTAGCTTTTCGCCAAGGAACGCCGAGCCATCCACTATTTTTCCCCGAAGCGATGCAGCCTTGCCACCAAGCGACTCCATGAACTGCCCGACCGTCATCCTTGATGGAAAAGCGTGGGGGTTGATCATGACATCAGGCACGATTCCTTCCTCGGTATATGGAAGGTCTTCCTGGTTTACCAGCATTCCCACGACACCTTTCTGTCCATGCCGCGAGGCAAACTTGTCACCTATCTCCGGAATGCGCATGTCTCTTACCCGTATCTTGTACATCTTGCCGCCTTCCACTGACTGGGTAACGATTACTGTATCGACGACTCCATTCTCTGATGGCCTCACTCCGACAGAAGTGTCGCGCCGGTACGGACCCTTGACCTCGAATTCCTTGTATTCTTCCATGAACCTAGGAGGAGATGTTCTGCCGATCAGGATGTCGCCGCCGTTTACCACTGCTTCGTGCATGATAGCGCCGTCCTGCTCCAGCAGCCTGTAGGCCTTTTCTCCCCTGTAGCCCCGTATGTTGGCATCGGCCTGCGGCAGCTCGAAATTGTCCTTCATGCCGCCGGGATACTGCTTTGCTTCAGCCTCGTAAATTCTGTAAAAGAAGGTCCTGCCAAGTCCCCTGTCGACCGAGGACTTGTTGAAAACGACCGCGTCTTCAATGTTGTAGCCTTCAAAAGGCAGTACTGCAACCACGCAGTTCTGGCCCGTGGGCCGTTCTTCCAGCCCGAGAAGGTCTATGGCCTTGGTGCTGACAACCGGCTTTTGGGGGTAGAGCATGAAATGCTGCCTGACATAGGTGCTGGCGTTCATCAGTGGCGTTGAGAATCCGAGGCTCTGTTTTGCCATCGCGCTTTCGTAGGTATTTCTCGGCGACTGGTTGTGCTCCGGATACGGGATTATAGAGGCGCCGACGCCAAGGATCGCTGATGGAAATATTTCAACGTGCGTATGCTTTTGCTCTATTTGCTTTGGATCTATTGCAACGTAGCAGTTCTCTTCTTCGTTGGCGTCGACCATTTCAATGACTCCCATGTAGAGCAGGTCTCCCCAGGAGAGAAATTTCTTCACAATCTTTTCGATTACTTCAAGGCTCACTAGCGGCTTCGTGTCCTTTATCACTACAAGGGGTCGCAGCACACGGCCCGCGTTGCAGCTGATGTAAAGCCTCTTTGTCGCCTTTTCATTCTGTGATGTGTAGAGGTAAACGCCGACGTGAGGGTGGATCTTGCCTGACCTTCTCATCAACCTCAGGGTGTCTACAAGGTTCTCGCCCTTCTCGATGTAGCCTATCAGCCTGCCATCGACAAAAACCCTAGTACCACCTGCCCTGAGATCGCTGTCAGCTTCTTCCACGTTTTGCACGCCCAGCTCGTACAGCTTTTCTGTGACTTCGGCGCTCTGGACGTTTACCGAAATTATCGCGGACAGTGCCAGGTTCTTTACGAGCCCGCAGTTGGAGCCCTCTGGGGTTTCAGCGGGACATATCCTTCCAAAGTGGGTCGCGTGGAGATCCCTTGCTTCAAAGTTGGGCTGGCTTCTGCTCAATGGCGACTGGATCCTTCTCAGGTGGCTGATGGTGGACATGTAGTTGGTCCTGTCAAGGAGCTGCGTGACACCCACTCTTCCCCGGCCCCAGTTTCCCGTCGCGATTGCATTGTTGAGCTTGTCAGAAACAATGCCGGGCCTTACTGCGGCGGCGACTGCGTTGATGCCGCGCTTTTGGCCGGAGCGCTCTAGCTGGTACTTCATGTCTCTTATCAGGTTGCGGAACGCGGTCCTGAAAAGGTCCGCAAGCATCTGTCCGGCAAACTTGATCACCTTGTTGCCATAGTGATCCTTGTCGTCTGCGTCAATCCAGCCTAGTTTCAGCTCGATTAGTTTTGATGCTGCTTCGCCCAGGAACAGCGCCTTTTCATGTCTGTTGTCTGGGTTCTTGCCGATGTGCGGAAGAAGCCCCCAGTCAAGAAGTGTCTCGGCGCGCTTTATCTGGAATTCCTCGAGCATGCCCGGCGCGATTCTCTTGCTGATGTAGACTATGGCGTCCCGGCTGCTGGCCACGTCGCCTGCCTTTTCAAATGAAGGCTCCAGCTCGTCCTGGATAATGTCGTTGAGCGAGACTGCATCTGCGATGTCTTTGTCAGATTCGAGGCCAAGCGCTCTGATGAGGGTGATAAGGGGTATGTCAACAGGCGAGCCTGGAATCTTTGTCACTATCGACCCGTCGGGCCGCATTACCAGTTCAAGCTTGGCCCTGTAGCCAACTATAGAGGAGTATACTTTGGCCTTGAACAGCAGCGTGCCAGTGGTCTCCTCCGCGTCCACGATTATCTTGTTATACGAAAGATCTTCAAGCCCCACTATGACGCGCTCTGATCCGTTTATGACGAAATAGCCGCCCGGGTCGCGCGGGTCCTCGCCAAACTCTACCAGCTTTGACTCTGGGAGGTTGTGCAGGATGCAGGTATTTGACTTTACCATGACTGGCATGTCTCCAATGTGGATGAATCTCGATTCCAGGATCTTGCCGTCTTCTACTACGCTGCACTCAAGCATTACAGGAGAAGCATAGGTCAAATTGCGCAGTCTTCCTTCCATTGGCGCGACGTGAGTTATCGAACCATCCAGTTCCATTATCCTCGGCTGCTGCAGCTTTATCTTTCCCAGCTTGATCTTGTAAGGGTACTCGGCGGTTTCGATTTCAATCTCGCCGACTTCATCGATGATGCTCTGGAGTCCGCGCTCCATGAATTCGTTATAAGAGTTCAAATGCTGTCTTGCAACGCCTTCTCTTCTCAAAATGTCATTAATTATAGGCCACATCTCGACAGAATTCTCTATCATCTCGTTTTACTCAACCCTCTACGACATATCGGTAATATACACTTTCACCTGCGGTCGGACTTTTCCTTGTGATCTTGATGATGTCACCGGGTCTTACATCAAGATCCTCAATCGCCTTGTCGCTTGACATTATGTACGGCAGTTGGCTCGGTTTTGCGTTATACTTTTTCATGATTTCTTCGGCCTCTTTTCGGGGCAGGATTTCATGCTTGGGCTGGTAGATGTGGTTTGTTATTTTTACAGCGGCTGCTTTCTTTTCATACAAAATTCAAAAGCGCCTCCAAACTCGAAAGTAGCTTGTGCTCGAGAGAAAACATCAAAGCCAAATTTATTAAAACAAAAATGAGCATATATAAGTATTCGCAATATATTGTCTGCAATCTTGATTTTCTTTTGAAATTTTCCGGAGCGTATTTAATCGGTTGCCTGAAATGAGCTAAGTCGTTAGAGTTTCTTCACAAAAAGGATAAATAGTAATAGAAATATAGGCGAGGTAGGTGTGCATGAGGGATAATGGACTATAAAGCGTATGCACTAATGGCAATATTGCTGGCATCAGTTGCGTCTGTTGCGTTCGTAGGAACTGCGTATGCGCAGACTAGCACTGTGACAGTAGACACCGACAAAGACAGCTACACTGCAGGTGAAGATATAACGATCTCGGGCACGGTAACCAACGTTCAGACGGGACAGCAAGTGCTCATCAGGGTGATGAACCCATTGGGTGCTCTTGCGAGAACAGACCCTGTCGCGGTGGCAGCTGATGGATCGTGGACGTACACGTACCCATCAGGCGGCCCTCTGATGGCGGCAAGCGGAGAGTATAGAGTTATCGCAGGCTACAGAGGCATAAGCGAAGAGACGACATTCAACTTTGATGCTGGCACCGTATGGAGACCTTGGACCGTAAACATTGGAGGCAATCCATATGTGATAAGATACCAGATCTCGGGAGGCACGCTGCAGACAGTGGCGGCAGATGTCGAGCTGTCAACGATGACATTTGGAATCTCCACGACTGGTACCGGAAACCTGAAACTCCAGCTTCCAAGGACTGTCATGCAGGCACTGACTGAAGTAGGCGTCCCAACTGGTGGAACAGATGTGGAATATGTCGTGTTCGCAGACGGTGTCGAGGCAGTAGTTGACGAAGAAGAGAATCCAGCCACCGGCACAAGAGAACTATCGATCGACTTTGAAGCAGGAACGGAAGAAATCGAAGTCGTCGGAACGTGGATCGTGCCAGAGTTTGGTGCAATAGCTGCAATCGTTCTTGCTGTGGCAATCGTTGGAATCATCGTAGCAACTGCAAGATACGGCAAGCTCAACAGCTTCCTTCCAAGGCTCTAAGCCTTCCCTTTTTCCTTTTTCTTTTTTAGTCAAGATCCACCGCAAGGTATTGCCAAAAAAGGAATGGGGCCTTCGGAGGGATTTGAACCCTCCTCAAGCGGTCACTGCCGAAAACGATCAAGCCGTCCACAGCCGCCTATACTAACCAGGCTATACTACGAAGGCCAGCCAGAAAATTTGAACCAGCTTCTGTATATAATCGTTAGATTATCCTTTCAGAATGCCGAGTCGCACGGTCTCCACTCCAATATCTTCGAGCCGGTCTGCAAGGCCATTGAGACCAACAGAATCACCCGCGAGATGCCCGAGAACCACCAAATTTCCCTTCAATTTTTCTTCGCGCATTTTCGTGAGGTCGGCATAGTCGACGTGAAGGTAAATGACTGTGGAGATGCCGTGGTCAAAGTATGCCTTGCCCACGTGGTATCCTCCATTGGTTCCTGCGGCTACCACCAGCGCCCAGCGGCCTGCCCTGTTGCTTTCGCTTCCAAATCTTACTCGCACCCTTGTTGCAGCATGCCGGAATTCTGGAATAGCGCTGACGGACTTTACAATGTCTGAAACGTATCTTGTGCTGCCCGATCTAATCTTCTTCAGGATGACCTGTCGCATGTACTCGTCGCAGGGCTGGTGTATGTTTACCAGCGGCATCCCCATTACCTTGGCAGCTCCGACTACGTCGCTATAGATGTCTGCGTGGGTCCTAGCCTCCACGCGTTCTGCCAGTTTTCGTACGGCCTGCCTTGCTATACGATTCGGCACGCCATTCTCTAGCATGTAGTCGACGTGCCTGCTAAAGACCCTGTAAAAATTCACGGCAGCCACGCCTATCGGGTGATGCGCGATCACGCAGTCGCAGCCAAGGCTCTTGGCGAGCATGAGCTCCGCAGTGCCCACATCGATTGCTATCATGACCTTCCGTATGCCTTTACCCCTGACGTGAACCGCGCTGTCGGCAGGCAGCCTTTTCCAGCCCGCAAGCTCCAAGCCGACTTTCATGATTCTTTCGGTGTCAACTGCGACCAACTATATAGCTCAGAGAATGGTGGAAAATTTAAATCTGATCCGGAGTTTCAGGATATCGATGAGCTGCTCTGACGAGCACGTGTCGCATTTCACGGGAGAGGATCTTATCAGGATTACGCCCCAGCTGCAGTCCAAGCTCAGGAAGGCAAAGTATGGCGTGTACAACCATTCAGCCGTCGAGCTCTGCCACTGGACGAAAAAGTCCTTCGCAAACGAGGGCAACTGCTACAAGCACAAGTTCTACGGTATCTCCACCCACCGGTGCATGGAAATGACTCCGACTGCCATGAATTGCGAAAACAGATGCATTTACTGCTGGCGCCCTACCGAGTTCTATGACACACTGCAAATGCCTGAAGAGCTGGTGGATGAGCCAGATGTAATAGTCGAGCAATTAATGGCTGAGCGCAAAAAACTCATCAACGGATTCTATGGTCACGCCAAGAACGACAAGGCAAAGCTGGATGAGTCTCTTTTCCCGGCCCACTATGCCATCTCGCTCTCAGGCGAACCCACCATGTACCCAAAGCTCCCCCAGCTGATACGGTACCTGAGATCGCTAAAAGCTACAAAGTCTATATTTCTGGTGACAAACGGCCAGGAACCGGACATGCTGCGCAGGCTGGTGGCTGAGGATGCCCTGCCCACCCAGATCTATCTTTCCGCCAATGCTTCGAACAAAAAGATGTTTTACCAGATCAACCGTCCGCGCCACAGGGACGCCTGGGAGCGGTGGTGGGACAGCCTGAGGTTCATGTCGACTGTCGACACCAGGACGGTTCTCAGGATGACTATGATAAGAGGGTACAACGACAGTCCCTGTTTTGTGAGCGAGTTTGCTGAAATGATGCAGGCAGGAAACCCGCACTTTATCGAGCTAAAGTCGTACATGCACATAGGCATGTCGACCCAGCGCCTAGAAAAGGATCGCATGCTGGAGATGGACGAGGTAAGAGGTTTTGCAGGCTCACTTTGCGGCATGATGCCTTCTTTTGTGATAATGGACGAGAGCGAGATATCCAGAATAGTGGTTCTGCAGAACAGGACACGCTACACAGATAGGTGGATAAAGACCTATTGCGAGGATAACTCGCCTCACATACTAGAGCCATAGTATGGCTTGCCCAACGTCATACTAGTCATTATATAATTACTTGAGGATTTACCATCCGTCCAGAAACGACGTTGAATCGAAATGTCTTACTTCCGGTCATATTTTCGCTTGCTGTGCTAGCTAGCTTTCCGGTAGCCGCAAGTGCGCAACAGCAGCAAGTAATCTTTCTCCCCGTAGTTGAAGATTCAAAGATGCCGACTATTGATGGAAGCTGGACCAGTTCTACGGAATGGGACAAGGCCAGCGAAACCGTCCACAACTATACGGACAGTACCAGCCTAGTAATACGGGCGATGCGCGACGCAGATTTTGTCTACGTATTGCTGGAAATGCCACAGGATTTCATTGTTGATGGTCATGCCGCTATTTGCTTTGACACCCTGAGCGATGGAGGACCGTACATGAATCCTGACGATATCTGCTATGTCCGTGGAGAAACGCTGAGGGAATATCATGGAGATGGAAGGACTACATTGATGCAGCAGGCGGCGAGGAGCCCCAACGTGATCGGAGAGAGGGGTCTTTCCGGCGCAAACAGCCCTCATGCTTCGAACAGAGATCATATGACTTATGAATTCAGACTTGATGCCGATTACATCGGATCCGAGAGGGTCTACTACGGATTCTATGTTTCCTTTGACACCGTCAAAGAGGGGACGAACTTTACCTACTATTATTCCTGGCCCGAGACCGGATCTGCGGAATACCTGAGGGTAGAATCGCCGAGATCATGGGGAGTTCTAACCACTTCAGAATCAGAGATCCCTGAATTTCCATTGCCCGCGCTAGGCGCGCTGGCTGGTGTGATAGGCGTCATTGCAGTGGCGACGAGGACAAGAATTTTCAAGCTCCGTTAGAAACTAATCTCTACTCGACAATATCCAGTGTGCGAATTTTTCGAGGGCTCGCCTTCGATGCGAGTATTCATTCTTTTTGTCCTTGAGCTGCGCAAAGGTCAACTCTGTGCCGGATGGTATGAAGATGGGATCATATCCCCATCCCCCCTCAGTGATTGTTTCAGAGATCCTGCCCTTCATGATGCCCTCCGAGATCGATGTGTTTTTTCCATCGTGATATGCGATAAGCGATCGAAACGAGGCGGACCTCTGTCCCGTCCCGAAAAGCAACTTTAGAATCCCTTCGTTTCCAATCGTCCTGAAAGCAAAGGAAGAATACGGGCCCGGAAAGCCGTTCAGCGAATCGATGAACAGCCCGTCGTCTTCTACCATGACTGGTCTCTGTGACTGCTCAATTGCACTTTTCGCCTTTTGCGTCGCTATGTCTTCAAGCGAATCTGACTGCACTTCGACAAGGCTTACCTGCGCGAACTGCACGTCAATGTCAAAAGTGGAGAGGATCGATTGCACCTCAAGGAACTTGTTCCGATTTGTGCTCGCAAAAGTTACCGAAAGCAACGACACTAAATCCAGAATGCAACAAAGATAAAAACTAGGTGAAGCGCGCGTACCTGCCCCGCTGCTCGATCTCGTGGACATTTTCCAGTATTTTATCTGCTCTTTTCTTTCCCGCTATGCCTGAATAGCCCTTCATGAAACGCCGAAAGCTCCATTTGACCTCCACGTGTGCGCTGGTAAGCACCTCTTTTATCAGCCGCAGGTCTGTTGCTGCATCCTCGGTTCGCTCTGAATAGTAGGCAAGCCCAAAGTCGAGCAGAACCAGCTTTTTCCCGTCAACTATAAAGTTTGAAGTAGTAAGATCCCCGTGGATGATGTTGCCAGAGTGAAGCATTGCGGCGCATCGACCAAGTTTTTCGCAGAGGGCAGGAGTTAGAACATCACGGACATTGCTTCCCTTTACAAACTCCATTACTATCTCTGCCCTTGATGGGTCCACAAAGAAAATGAAAGGACAGGCCACTCCGGTGGCCTTTGCGGCAGACATCAAAACAGCCTCGTGTATCGTTCTTCGCCTCCGAAGTACCGCGTCTAGCTCTTTGTGCCGGTATGGCTTTGGCGAGCGGATCTTACATACTGCTCTTCTGCCGAACCAGTCGACAAGATAGATGTCTGCCTCTGCGCCCTTTTTCATGAGCCGCGGCTGCAATCATAATATAGCCTCTTGCTAGGAGATAAAAACGTGGTGAACTTTGAGCCGGCGCCCGGAGAAAAGATCGTATTGGATGAGGATTGTGCCGAGGACAAGCTTAGAAACGGGATATTGATACTGACCAACAACCGGCTCGTGTTCCAGAAAACACAGGGAAGGATGGCGACTCTGTCCAAGAAGGAAGGCGAGATCGCCCTTGACATTCCACTTGACAAGATATCCGCCGTCAGGTCTGAGGGATTTCTCGTAAAGAAACTCGTCGTCAGCTCCGGCGATGTCAGCTACAAGTTTGGGGTCCTTAGCAACGGAAAGTGGGAACGGCAGATAAAGGCGCTCAAGGCAGGTGCCAGCTGACGTCAACCGTATCGAGCCGCCACGACTGACTGACGTATGATTTCTCTATGCTCACCTGTTTTTTTTTAGCTCTGTATTGTTGTAGAGCGGTCCACGAGATCTGCGAGCCGTTGTCGCCGGCGAACTCGGTCGGGCACGCAAACAGCATGGCTCCATGCCTTTCACAGGCCTGTTGAAGCATCCGGCCAAGTTTTCTGTTTGCTGCCACTCCGCCGACTATCATGGCCTGCTTTTTTCCGGTGAAAGAGAGCGCTCGCTCCACAACTTCTGCAAGCATTGCAAATGCGGTCTCTTGCAGAGAAGAACAGACGTCTGCAAGCCTGTCATGGTTTTCTGATGCCATCCTGACCGCCGCGGTTAAAAGACCGGAAAAAGAGACATCATTTCCCTTGATGGCATATGGAAGCTGCAGGTATTCCCCAGACGACTCTTTAGAGATCTCTTCTATTCTGCCTCCGCACGGAGATGCAAACCCAAGCGACCTGCCGAACTGGTCCAGGAGCTGGCCCACCGTGATGTCGAGCGTCTCACCAAACACCCTCCAGCGGCCATGAGAAAATGCAAGCAGCATCGTATGGCCTCCGGAGACGAGCAGGACCAGCGGGTCAGATGCGCCAGTCAAGAGGGCTCCCAGCTCGATGTGCCCTAGTGCATGATTGACAGGAACAAGGGGCTTGCCGTAATAGCTGGCCAGCGCCCTTGCCACCACTGCGCCAACCCGGAGGCATGGCCCGAGCCCCGGCCCGGCAGAATATCCGATAATGCCGATATCTTGCATTGAAACGGCCGCGGAATCAAGCGCGTCATGCAGCACCTTGGACGATGCTTCCATGTGGTGCCTTGACGCGTCCCTTGGGTGGATCCCCTTGCCTTCAGGTGGTCTGTAGATGTCCCGAATGTCGGAAAGAATCCTGCCACTGGAATCGACGATAGAGATGGCAAAGGTATGTGCGGTACTTTCTACTCCGAGACAGAGCATCATATCAGCCCCTGCTTGCGGCAGAGACGATCTTTATCACGTCGCTGTTCTTTAGCCGGTGGTCAGCCCCGATCCTCTGCTTGGTCCGCGCATCCACGGCATGCAGAAAGCCCTTCGCAAGGTCCGCATGTATAGTTCCGGCCAGGTCCCTGGCGGTGGAGCCTTCCGGCAGCAACCTGACATCCGGAAGTACGTTTCCCTTTTTATCAGTGAGCTTGAATTCGTCTTCGACTGGATAGACTGCCACCATCTTTAGGAGCTTGAAGCAGGCCATATTGATGGCTTCCTGGACACCCGTAGAACCATATTTAGCCATCAGCGATTTTACGATGTCCAGTGCCTTTTGTTGCAGGGCGTTTAGCTCGATGCCTGCCCTGATTTCAAACGAGCCATCGCCTGGAAGGTAATGCAATACCCCTTTTCTACAGGCCTTGCGCAGCAGCACTTCAGCTTCTGACGCGCACGGTACAATCGCAAGGCCATTTGCCCTCATCTTTTCAATATTAGCGTCCGCGGAAGGAAGATCGGCCTTGTTTGCTGCGATCATGAAGGGCTTGGACTGCGAACGCAGCAACTTGCAAAACGCAAGTATGTCCTGCTCGGCCCATGCCACGGGTTTCTTTGATGCAAGGCCCGACGCGTGCAGAGCGCCTGCTATAGACTGCTCGCCGATCGCAAGCCCCGACAGCCTCTTGGCAAGCATCTGTTCCAGTTTTTGTCCCTGGCTTTCAGTTTCCCTTGCAGTCTTGGCCCAGTCGCGTCCGACGATGGAGGCAAGCCAGAGATCAAATTCCTCTCCGACGAACTCTATGTCGCCAGTCGGGTCTCCAGTCCCGGCAGGAACGGTCTTGCCGTTACTGTCCGTAGAGCCCGATGCATCGACTATGTGTATGAGAGCATCGGCCTGCCTTGCATCGTCCAAGAATTTGTTGCCAAGCCCCTTGCCGACATGAGCGCCGGGAACAAGGCCTGCAATGTCCACGAGCTTTACAGGAATGAACCGGTTGCCATCAATGCACATCGAGTGGACAGGGTTGTCCTGAACGCCGAAATCGCGGCAGACGCATTTTATCCGGGCGTACGCGACTCCGACGTTTGGATCTATCGTTGTAAAGGGATAGTTCGCGGCAGGAACGGCGAGCTCGGTCGCGGCGTTAAAGAAGGTCGATTTGCCTACGTTCGCCTTGCCTATCAAGCCGATGATCATGACAAGTTAGCGTGATCGCTTCCAGCCCGAATTAATGTCTTTCAAGGACGCTACACGTTTAATACAATCCGGCCTCCCCGCTTTGAAAGTTGCAAAAGCGGGCCCTGCTGTGGATAAGGAAGCTTCATCTAGAGGAACACCCAGAAGGCGGATATTTTGTTCAGACCTACAGGTCCAAGATGATGGTACAAGCCGACGGATTCTCCGGGCCGCGGCACGCTTCCACCGCCATCTATTACATGCTGGTCGGCGACCAGTTCTCGGCGTTTCACAGGATAAGGTCGGACGAGGTGTGGCACCATTATTCCGGCGGTTCGTTGAATCTGTACGTCATAAGGGACGGGATCCTGTCAAAGACACAGATCGGCATGAGGGGCAGAAGGCAGGCCGTCGTAGAGGCTGGATCCTGGGTAGCTGCGTCGCTGCAGAATAAAAGATCGTACTGTCTTGTTGGCTGTACGGTCTCGCCTGGTTTTGACTACCGCGACTGGGAGCTGGGCAGCGGAAGGGAACTAGTCAGGGTGTATCCGAAATACAGGAGCGTCATCGAGCGCCACACCACTGTTTTATAACCGATGAACTTACTGTATCGAGTTGGTCCCAAAGCCCCGTGCAGTCTGCATCTTGAGCGGAGGCCTCGATTCC
>DATBMW010000016.1:0-46043 GCA_036554645.1 Nitrososphaera sp. | reverse complement strand
CGGGGCGACTATTCGGTCGACGAAGTATTCCGCCTTGCCGTCAAAGTTGACGGGCGTCCGATAGATCCGGCGCTCAATGATGTCGCGGTGTTTCCCAGCAAGAGCGCGACTCTGATGGAGCACGTGCTCAGGATAGACGGAAAGGACGTATGGCATGACAAGAGCGACGGGGTCATTATCGCGACTCCGACAGGTTCAACAGCGTATTCGATGTCTGCTGGGGGCCCCATGGCAATGCAAAGATCTCAGATCTTTATCATAGTCTCTGTGAATTCTCTGGACAATACCCGCAGGCCCCTGGTGGTTCCAAATGACAGCAGGCTGGAGATCGCGGACATTACAAGCCGATATCACTGCGAAGTAGTTCTGGACGGGGGTCGCAGGCTGCAGGTAAAGAACACGCTGGAATGCTCAAAGCACGAATTTCCGGCAAGACTTGTCCGGCTAGCCGGTGACTCATCCGCGGCCTCGCTTATGGCAAAGAAGGTGAAACTTGCGGAAGACATGCTAAAGATGCCTCCGAGTGCCAAGCTCATCCTAAAGACCCTTGAATACGAAGGGGCGCTGAGCCAGAAGGATCTGGCAGCAAGGACACTATTGCCGGAACGAACGATCAGGCTTTCACTGAGCCATCTCTTGAGCCAGGGCTACGTCAAGAAAAAGACCTCCCTCCGAGACGCCAGGCAGAGGATCTACGAGCTGAAACTCTAGCGCCTGGCCGCTGCCCTTACAAACGCGTCGAAAGCCTGTTCGGGCCTGCCGGGTCTGCTGCTGAATTCCGCGTGGTACTGCACAGCAAAGTAGAACCTGTGATCTGGTATCTCGAGGATTTCGATGCGCCTGCCATTGTCCGAGCTGGCGGAAAGCACGAGACCCTTCTTTGTAAGCAGGTCGAGATAATGCTGGTTGAACTCGTAGCGGTGCCTGTGTCTGCGCTCTATAGTGTTTGATGAATAGAGCTTCGCAGCTTTTGTGCCAGCTACAACGGATATCTTGTGGCTGCCAAGCCGCATTGTTCCTCCCATGTCATGCACATTTCTCTGCTCAGGCATGAAATCTACAACAGGGTTCTTGGTGTGCGGATCGAGCTCGCTTGAATTCGCGTCCGTCAGCCCGCACGCATGTCGCGCAAATGCAACTATTGCAAGCTGGAATCCAAAACATATCCCAAGGTATGGTATGTCATTTGTCCTTGCAAAGTTGGCGGCGCCTATGATGCCTTCACTGCCGCGTTTGCCAAATCCGCCCGGTGCAAGTATCCCGTCAAAGTTCTTGAGCTGAGCCAGGCTCCTTGCGGCTCCGTTCTCGAAACCTTCAGAATCTATCCACTGGACTTCAACCTTCTTGCCAATGCCCGCCCCTGCGTGTGAGAGAGCGTGATAAACGCTAACGTAGCTGTCCGGGAGAGTAACATACTTGCCGACTATTGCTATTTTTACCGTCCCGCTCTGGTTCGAAAAAGAGTCAGCTATCGACTGCCAGTTGCCCCATCGCAGCGTCGGTTTTCTTAGCGCTAGCCGTTCGGTGATTGCGCCGAGCACACCCTGGCTTTCAAGGACTTCAGGGACTTTGTATATCGAAGGCGCGTCGTGGCATGAAATCACGCATTTTTCTTCTACGCTGCCAAAGAGCGATATCTTGCGCCGGGCGTCAGCGCTCAGTGGCGTTTTGCATCGAACTGCCAGCAGGTCTGGCTGTATTCCTATCCTGCGGAGTTCCTGTACGCTGTGCTGGGTAGGCTTGGTCTTTTGCTCGCCGACAACATCAAGGACCGGAGCCAAGGTAACATGGATAAATAGCGTATTTGAAAGCCCCTGGTCGAGCTCCATCTGCCGGAAGGCCTCGAGAAAGGGAAGGCTCTCGATGTCGCCGACCGTGCCTCCGCATTCAACCACCATGATATCCAGCCCCTCATCATCGGCTATCTTGCGCAGCGTTTTCTTTATAGCATCTGTAACGTGGGGGATTATCTGCACGCACTGGCCGAGGTACTTGCCTTCGCGTTCTGCCTTGATTACATCCATGTACACCCGGCCGGTCGTTATGTTGTGGTCCTTTGACATGGGCATGTCTATGAATCGTTCATAGTTTCCGATGTCCATGTCGCATTCTCCGCCATCGTCGGTAACAAAGACCTCGCCGTGAGCAACAGGGTTCATTGTTCCGGCATCATAGTTGACGTAAGGATCGATCTTTACACATGATACCCTGTAGCCAGCAAGCTGGAGCAACTTTGCCGTGGAAGAAGTTGTAACGCCCTTGCCAAGACCGGACATAACGCCGCCTGTAACGAAAATGAACTTGCATGGCCCGTTTCGCGGCTTGGACTTTGACTGCACATTAAACTTTGAATGAACACCCTTTTATTCCTTTTCGGGGGCGTGTCGCTATGTTAATAAGAAGAAAATGAGCATTCACGTCGTACCACAAAACCATGCAAGAACTCCCCCATATGAAAAAATTGCGAGGCCGAAATGCTATAGAGGCTGCCCATGCTGGCATGAGCGGCGAAGACGAACCGAGGCTCGAGTCCGCGATATCTACCTTGTACGGAGTGTCTCATGACGAAGCGGCAGAAATTCACACAAATTACCATGTTGACAGAATTTTCCTATCACTTTCCACGCGCGCATTGGCTAATGGAATGAAAAGGGAAGCAATCCTGCAGCGGTTTCAGGAGCTTGACTTTGTCGGAATGGCGCTACAGGTGGCGCAGGGCAAAATTGCAGAGCCAGCAGCTGTAGAAGTGTTGTTCAGGAGCCTGGCCCGGTTAGAGACCAGCGGAAAAGTTGAAGACAGATACCTGAGCTTCTACGGATAACGACCTTGATTATTCCATTGGATGCCGCTTGCGTCCGTACACAAATGGCGTCCTGTTGTTTTCCATATTGTGCCTAAAGTAGGCGAAAAGTGCCACAGTCTTTGATACCTCTGCGTCCGACAGGGAAAGCAGCGATGGATTGAAATAGCTGAGAATTATTCTCCATCCCTTCAGCTGACCGGCCTTGATGTATTGTTCTGGATTGCTATCTACCAGGTGTTCAATGAATTCATCGGTGAAGTAGAATTCGTCCTGACGCCTGGCAACCACGCCAGCAGCCAGCAACTTTCCAACGATTCCTTGTGACAGAGACACAGTTTCACCATGTTTCTGGTAACCATGTTATAACAGCGATATGGTCATTTTGTCGTGTCCAGATGGCAGAACTTGCCTTGGAAGGCTCTGTCGATGGAAAATCTGTCGTTTTACTGCCCTACGTAGCCGACTTCGCGCAGAAAAGCGACCAGCTTACTGACGTACGGGTTTTCCATGTTTATGCTGTACATCACGTTGGCATATCTGGTCTGGTTTACCCAGCCCAGACGAACCAGGTCATCCAGGTTGCTCTTGATATCTTCGCGCTTTAAGCGGGTCTTGTTGTGGAGCAGATATACCGTCGCCATCTTTTGTTCTTCTGCCAGCACCCTGATTATCTTGATCTTGCCAATGCTCCCAAGGCCCGTTTCAATCGTTTTCCTGGCATCCATCCTATTTGCCAGTCCTGACCTTGTCCATCAGCACAGGCTCGAGTTCTGCAAGCGACGCGCCGTGAAGTCCAATCTCCCTGAACGATCTGATGTCAACGAGCTTTCTGACTTTGAGGTCGTCCAGATAATCCTCCACTTCCACTTTTTTTGCCCCCAGCTGCTCGGCAAGCTCTGACGCGTGAATTCTGACATCTTTCAGATCAACGTACTGTCTTTTTCTTGCCCGCAAGGCGCGAACGATCGCTATCAGGCTCAATAGTTGTGGCCGCGACAGTTGCTCCAGCTCTTCGGTCGTGATGGACGGGTGCATCTGTCCATGAACCTTCCGGATCTGGTCCAGCGTCACCCTGCCGGTGCCCTGCGACTCGGCAAGGTTTCCCGCGTACAGGAGCAGGTCGAGGGCGTATCTGACGTCACCCTTTACCTGCTCTGATGTGGTGATGCTTGCAACCTTGTCAATTATGTCTGATCCGATTGCGCTGGGCATGAACGCCTCGTTACAGCGTTTTTCCAAGATATCGCTTACTTCGCCCATGGTATATGGCTGAAATTCGAGCGGGATACGCCCCAGCGTGCTCAGTTCGGCTGGATCTAGCCGGCTGTAGAAATCCGTGTTCTTTGCGATAAAGATGACGCCCTTGACGTTGGAAGGCTTTTCAGGCTCGAATTCATTTAACCGCGTCAGGTCGTAGATGATGGTAGTATCCTTGCTCGTCTTTATCAGGTAGTCGATCTCGTCCATGATAATAATCGCATAAAGGTTGTTGTCGCGCAGGTACCTCAGCAAATATCTTAGCATTTCTTCTGCGCTCAGGCCCTGCGCGGGCAGCTCCGGCGCCAGACATTCGAGCAGGAACCTGTAGATTGCAAACTTGTTTCCTCCCTGCAGCTTTAGGTTGACGTATGCCACCCTGAATGCCAGTCTGTGCGCTGCGAAACGTGCCTCGATGATCTTAGAGGAGCGAATAACGGTAGAGGTTTTTCCAATCCCGGCAGGGCCGATAACTTGCACGATAGTGAGTGGAAATTTGTCCGGATCCATTTCGGCCTTTGAGAAGCTATGCGCGACTTGTTCTATCTGCGACTCGCGGTGCGGCAACTCTTCCGGTATGTATCGCGGCGAAAGTTTGGACCGATCCCGGAATATGGCACTGTCAGACATCATAAGTCGTTATTGCTCAATAGTGCGCGACCATCCATATATACGTGAACAGAGTCTCCCGGTATTTCGTCCCATGCGCTCCTTTGAATAGAATTAATATCCGCCAAAGACCATCGTAGGCAGGGGATGAGCAAGTTCCTGCGCGCCGACTTTAGCATCAAGCGCTTGGCCGAAAATTCTTTCAAGGCTATAGACGATGGCGCGTACGACTTGAAAACCAGCCTCAACCATGACCCCGCAAGCCTCAAGAAAGCCATTTTGTCGTGCTCACACGCCCCGCTGATAACGGAAGTAAAGTTTTCCTCCCCCTCTCAGGGACGCATAAGGAAAACGGATATGCCGACTAAAATTGCAGCAACGATGGTAGGGTCTGGTGCGGTCGCGATATCAGTACTGACGCAGCCCTATCTTTTTGACGGATCCATTGAATATTTGGTAGAGATCCGCAAAGCAGTCAGCGTGCCGCTGCTGATGAAAGATATCATGGTAAGCCGCCTGCAGATCGATGCCGCCAGAAAGGCGGGGGCTGACTGCATACTCTTGATAAAGACGCTCTTTGACCGCGACCTGGCGGAGGAAAGCATGGAAAGCCTGTCGGAATACGCAGCAAGGAAAGGATTGCATGTTCTGGTGGAGGTTCACAATGATGCAGAATTTGCCGAAGTCCTAAAGTCAAAGCGCGACCTTGTCGGGATCAACAACAGAAATCTTGACAATCTCAAGGTAGACATTGCAACAACTGAACGGTTGCTTTCAAGTCATGACAAAGGCAAGAGCACGGTAATAAGTGAAAGCGGGATTGCAGAACCTAAAGACATACAGTATCTTCGAAAAGCCGGTGCCGATGCTTTTCTTGTGGGAACAAGCATAATGGAGACGGGAGACATCGCACACAAAGTCCGCGAGCTCTATAATTCATTCTGATTGCGAATCCCTTAATACCCCTTTTCAGGTAGAGGATTTCATGCTGGGCAACTATCCGGTCGGCGGCAAATTTGGCAAGTACGGGGGCAAGTACATACCGGAAACGCTGGCTCCCGCGATAGAGGAGCTAGAGACTGCCTATGACAAGTACAAAGGCGACAATGATTTTCAGAAAGAACTCTCGTATTATTTGACCGAATACGCTGGCCGTCCCACGCCTCTTTATTTTGCAAAGAATCTCACGAACCTCGCCGGCGGTGCCAGGATTTTTCTAAAGCGCGAGGACCTGCTTCATGGCGGGGCTCACAAGACCAACAACACTCTAGGGCAGGCACTGCTCGCCAAGAGGATGGGCAAGAAACGAATCATCGCAGAGACAGGGGCAGGGCAGCATGGAGTCGGGACGGCGATCGCATGTGCGGTGCTCGGACTTGACGCGGAAATATACATGGGTTCAAAAGATGTCGAGCGGCAAAAGCTCAATGTTTTTCGGATGGAGCTTTTGGGGGCAAAAGTCCATTCTGTAGAATCGGGGAGCAGGACTCTAAAGGACGCCATAAACGAGGCATTCAGAGACTGGATTGCTAACGTCAAGACGACTTATTATCTGATCGGCTCTGTGGTAGGTGCTCATCCATATCCAATGATGGTAAGGGACTTTCAGAGCGTGATAGGGAGAGAAATAAAAGAGCAAGTTCAAAAGAGCGCTGGGCGCCTGCCCAATGCGATCGTCGCGTGCGTGGGCGGCGGAAGCAATGCCATCGGTTCGTTCTATCCCTTCCTGGACGATTCCGGGGTAGAACTAGTAGGTGTAGAAGCAGGAGGGCACGGGCTGAATTCGGGCGAGCATTCTGCTACTCTGGCGGCAGGTTCGGAAGGTGTTCTCCATGGCATGCTTTCCTATCTCTTGCAGGACCAATATGGCCAGATTGTCGAAACGCATAGCATCTCTGCAGGCCTTGATTACCCGGGGGTTGGCCCAGAGCACGCGATGCTAAAGGATGTGAAACGAGCAAAGTATGCAAGCGCAACAGACGACGAGGCGGTAAGGGCATTTCTCACTTTGTCAAAACTCGAAGGAATCATACCTGCACTAGAGCCGTCCCACGCTGTCGCGCACGCCATGAAAATGGCAGCCAAGATGGACAAGGAAGACGTAATAGTCGTCACGCTTTCTGGACGCGGCGATAAGGACGTCCAGGTCGTTCAAGATTATCTGAACAAAAAGACTAGGGATAGACGACATGCCAGCAAGTAGGATAGAATCGAAATTCGGAGCACTTGCAAAGAAGGGAGAGGGGGCCCTTATTTGCTACGTGGTTGCGGGTTATCCTGACATCAAGACTTCCGAGCGTGTCATCGATTCGCTGGTCAGAGGCGGGGCAGACATGATCGAGATCGGGATACCCTTCTCCGATCCAATTGCCGATGGGCGCACGATACAGGCCGCCTGCAATTACGCACTTGAGAAAGGTGCTAGACCGGACAGCGCGATGGCAGTTGCTCGAAACGTCAGGAAAAAACACCCTGAACTTCCGCTTTTCTTCATGACGTATTCAAATATACTCTTGAGAACAGGCCTGGAAAAATTCATGGCACAATCAAGGGATTCCGGAATCGACGGGTTTATCATCCCGGACATGCCTGTGGACGAATCGCAGTCATATATCGCGACGGCATCACAACTGGATCTGGCGACGGTATTTCTGGCATCGCCAAATACTTCTCCCCAGCGGCTTTCAAGCATCATACAGAGCACCACGGGCTTTCTCTATCTCGTTTCTGTCTTTGGCATAACGGGTGCTCGCGATTCATTCCAGGATTACACCCGGGATGCGGTGAAGCGCGTGAAAATTGCAGCTGCGCGAAAGATCCCGGTAGCAGTTGGCTTTGGTATTAGCACTCCAGCGCATGCCAGATACATGATGGCTGCGGGCGCAGATGCGGTAATAGTCGGGAGTGCCATACTGGACAAGATTGGAGCATCAGGCGGCAACAGGACCGATATGCTCCGCAGAATAGAAAAGTTTGCAAAGTCGATGAAGAGGGCATGTGCAAGAAATTGAGTCTTTTCAGTTTTGCTTGAAGCAAAGTCAATCGCGTTTGCTATGGCAGCACGAGTCCTGAGTTATCCGTCGCAAACAGGATGTTGTTGAGGGTAACTTGGAATTTCTTGCCCCCTTGCTCGACTATTACTTCAAGGTCGTCCAGCGAATCAGAAACTTCTGTGTCGGTGATCGATTTCATAGTGACGTGAATGGACTCGTGGGATATCAGGGCTTCCATGAACGGCTCTATCAGGGCAAAACTGCTGATGCCTGCTTTGGCCTCCTTCTCGGACTGTATCATGAGCATTGTAGTTTCATGATAAGTAAAATAAGCGGACGATCCGTCTATGGCACACGCCAAAGCGAAATCATTTATCGTCATGGCGCAAGAGGCATGATTCGTAGATTAATCTTTTTCACCATAAAGCAGTTTCAGCTCGTCAAAACTCAGCTTCTCTCCAGACTGGAGTTTTTTCCGCGCCGTCTCTATCGCCTTGAATAGGGCATCGCTGGGCAGGCCGTGACCGTATTCTTCCCGCTGCTTTCTCCTCATTTCAGCCATCACGTCAAGGCGGGCATTGATCGCATCAAACTGCCTTGCCAGTCCATCATATTCAGCCAGAGACGAGTCGCGTTCACTTGCCGTCTTTCTTTTCGACTCGTAGAGCCCATCCAGCGCGCCATTGATCTCGGTAATCTTTACTCTGATCGAGTCTCGTTCTTCGTTTAGCCGCATGATCGAGCTGTTTAGGTTTGTTGATTCCAGAGTTAGCAGGCCCATCTGTTCACGTATGGTGCGAACGGCCTTGATTGCTTCCTGCTTCATCGAAGCGTCCTTGACCCTTGACAGGATTTCGTTCTTTTCGCGTTCGCTCTTGTAATCCTTTGAATCTACCAGTGCCTGGTTCTTCTTTATCGACTCCTGGAGATCTTGTTCCTTTTCGACTGGCAGTCTGGCTTCCATCAACGAAAGAAAGTTCTTGGACTGTGAGATCTTTTCACTGACTGCCAACAAGGCCGCGTTGCCGGCGTCGATTTCACCGCGCAGCTGTTTTTGTCTTTCTGCAAGGCCATCAAGAGCGCTCCGCTGGTCTCTAATCTCTGCCCCTATCTTGTGGGATTGATTCTTGTCTAGCTCTACGATTCTATCGGTCAAAGTCTTGAGCTCGGAGGAAAGTTTGCGTTTACGCGCAACGAGTTCGTCCCAGCCAAGAGCCTCCAGGTCGGGGCGCTCAATGTCGGTGCCAGACAATTTGATAAGGCTAGAATGCAGATGATATAAAAATATACGTTATGCTATGCGCATGTGGTATTTTTTTATTTTCATGCGACAATTTGAATCCACGTACAACCTAGCATGAAATCACATTAACCCAACAATGAACTTAAAGCCAAGGTTACTTCATAATAGCATTGCGGGTTAGCGATGCGTCAACTTGAAATGCTCGCTATTGCCGGGGCGGTAGCGACGCCGCTTCTCTTGGCTTGGTTAGTCGTGGTCATGATCAACACGCCAGCAGAGGGTATAATGAATAAAGAGCAGGCAATCGAGATCGTCAGCGACTACTTGGGCGACCAAGGTATCGACCTTACTGAGCCAGAACCCACGTTCGCACTGATAAAATACAATGGCACTGACATCAATGGCGACCCGGCATTTCATTGGCTTAGTGCTGACCCACACAATAGGAGAACTATCAGCTACAATGGGCAAGCTAGATTTAGCGCGCCTGAAGGCAATTACTTGGCTAGCGAGTTAAAAGATAGATACGTGTGGGTTGTTTTCGAGGGCGAATCTTGTTATGCAACGTATTTTGTCGATGCTGCCACAGGCGAACTAGTCGGTCAGGGCGGCTACCAGGGCTTCTGTCAATATTGTTGGCATATGTATCACCCAGAAACATACGACACTTTCATTTTGTCTTGGGCGGGTTAAAGTTAGCCACGCAAGATGTTGGTTTCGTGTCGCAACAAAAGCATCGATCACCCTAACAGGAGGGGTACATCTCGAGGCAGACATAACCCTAATCTACGACTTCATTGATAAATTGCCTATTGCGTTTGCTTGACCCTAAGAGCTCGCATTGGGCTATAAGGCACGTTTACGTAATTACGGCAGCGGTAGGTTTAATCATGCTTGCATTAGGCTACCAAGTCGGTCTTTATTTAGCAAGGGTCTTTGTTACGAATCATGCCTTGCTGGCGGGCTGGTATTCGCTCTTGATAGTCGGCTTTGGTCTTGTTATCGCTTCGCCAGTATTAGCGGCAGGGTATCATGTGATCAGGCGTGGCTATAGGCTAAGAGAATCGATTAAAGATTATTCTCTAACTATCGTATTATTTGTATTCGGGTTATTCTTGATTTGGCTTGCCTTTCGGTTGGGGGGTGATCTTTTTGTGTTCGTCGCCGGCATCGTGTCAATTCTGGCGACCTTCGTGAGTGCTACGTTTATGCGATTCGTTCATCTGTGATTCACGGCGAGCAAGAATCTTCTGTGTCTTGTTCTACTAGACATGATTTCACCATGCTTGCCAAGGGCAAATCGTATCGGTTTTCAGACATGAAAACCATGAGTAGCGAAAGACTGGCAGGGCGCCTTTGGCTCGAAAATTCTGACCCCGGGGGTTATTCACAGCGCTCCAGTATATCGTAGACATCCTGGTACGCCCAATTACCAACCACCTTACTTCAATGAAAAGCGTCGGTAATGAACATCATGCATGACGTAAATCGTAAATCCAAAGGCCGCTTGCCCTCTGTACGGATGCCGATTTCTGACGTAGGCCACTCAGAATGCGGTAGCGATTTCGGCAATGAGAATGCGGCGGGACGAAGCTTTGTGCCGGGTTTCTATCTGGTAACGCCCTGCGGAGGACCTGTTCGAGGGCGATTGTCAATCACGGCGTGAAATATTCTCCTACTTTGGACGCAATTTACATTGAAACACGCCAAGGGGACGCTCTCTGGAGCTATTCTTATATCCAAGCGTGCAAGAGCCACTTATGTTGGCAACGACGGGATATTGTGTAAAATGCAAAGCAAAGAGGGAAATGAAAGGCGAGAGAGCTGTAGTTATGAAAAACGGGCGTAATGCATTGACCGGAACATGCTCGGTCTGTGGGACCAAGATGTTTAAGATCGGTGGCGGCGGAGGCGGAAAAGCAAAGGCCAAGGCCAAATCCGGCGGCAAGAAAAAGTCGAAAGCAAAGAAAAGAAGGTAACGATAACTACGAGGGGGCCTAGGTGATACCTAGGCGCCTTTTTTCTGTCCTATTTTTCATGTCGGTTTGTTCCGTATTGGATACCCCCTCCCCCTGCAGTGCGTTACTTGTTATATACCACTGTCAGAAAATATAGCGCAGGATGACCGATTCGAAAAATGTGGTAGAACTGGAAATAGAAGACATTGAGGGTATCGGGCCGACCACTGCCCGCAAGATGAAGGAAGCAGGAATAAGCTCGGTGATGGAGCTGGCTACAACTGTGCCGGATGAACTGGCTTCTGACCTAGGTGGCTCGAAGGAAACCGCTGCCGCATTCATAATTGCAGCGCAAAAATTGCTGAGGGACAGCGGAGTGCTTGACAATGAATTCACCACTGCAGACGTAGAGCTTGAAAAGAGAAAGGCTTTGCTTCGATGTACCACGGGGGCGAAGGTTCTGGATGAATTGCTGCTCGGCGGTATAGAGACACAGGCCATCACCGAATTCTATGGCGAATTTGGCAGCGGCAAGAGCCAGATATGCCACACATTATGCGTTACATCTCAGATGCCGGTGGAAGCCGGAGGACTGGACGGAGGAGTCATACTGATAGATACAGAAGGAACATTCAGGCCCGAAAGAGTGGATCAGATAGCTAGGGCAAGAGGCATTGATTCAGATGAAGTATTGAAGAAGGTGGCGATATGCAAGGCGTACAACAGCAGCCACCTTGAACTTATAGTAAAGTCGATGGGCAAGTACATCGATGATTTCAAGGCAAAAATGATAATCATTGACAGCATTATCTCACTCCATCGAGCCGAGTTCGCTGGCAGAGGAACGCTCGCCGACAGGCAGCAGCGCCTGAATGGCATCATGCACAAGTTGGTGAGAATCGCGGAAATCTACAATGTTGCAATCGTGATAACCAACCAGGTGCAATCCACACCAGATACGTTCTTTGGTGATCCGACCAAAGCCGCAGGCGGAAACATTATCGGGCATGCATCGACATACCGGATATACCTTAGAAAGGCTGGTACCGATAGGATAGCCAAGATGATAGACTCGCCCTATCATCCTTACGACGATGTCAGATTTACTGTAAATGAAAAAGGCATCGACGACACAGATCAGGATGCGCCCAAGAAAAGGTCGTCAAAGGAAAAGGACTCAGAAGAGTAGGCTAGAGGAACCTTTTCTCCGCCTCTTTTAGTTTTGTCTCGTCGCCGCTGTGCTTGACAAGTTGCAATAGCTTGTCCTGGGCCCTGCCGGTTCTTATCGATTCTCGGGCCAGCTCCACTCCTTCTTTGAAATCCCGCGCAACTTTACCCAGAACAAGGGCGGCAGATGCATTCATGACGACGATGTCTTGTTTTTCTCTTGGTGCCTTGCCGTATATGGTTTGAAGGGTTGAACTTATCGATTCATTTTTCGAGCTGACGACCAGCTGCTCTGGCTTGGCAACAGGCATCCCAAGGACCTTTGGGTGCAGGCGCAATCTTTTGATCTGGCCGTTGCTTGTCCACAAGACATCGTTATCACAGGTGTTTGACAGCTCGTCAAATCCGTCAGCGGCGTGAACTATCATGGCTTCCTTCACGTGCCCCTGACAGGCCTCGGAAAAAACCTCCATCAGGGCCGGCTCAAAAACTCCAATGACCTGTCCCCAAATGTTGGTGCATGGATTACTCAGCGGACCTACTATGTTAAAGACGGTTCTTATCCCAATAGCTTTGCGAGAGCTCGCCACATTCTTCATTGACGGATGAAAAGTTGGAGCAAACAGAAAGCCAATGCCCACGTTTTCGATGCAGGACCTTGTCTTTTCGGGAGAGGAGTTAAGGTCAACCCCGACCTCTTCAAGGAAATCTGCGCTTCCGCATATGCCCGATACGGATCTATTTCCATGCTTCGCGATTTTCGCTCCCGCGGAGGAGGCAACCACTGCTGCGGCTGTGCTTATGTTAAATGATCTTATCGAGTCGCCACCTGTGCCGCAGGTGTCTATGAGCGGCTCCTTTACATTGGGTGTAATGCGTATGGCATGTTTTCGAATCGTCTGAAGTATTGCCCGTATTTCGCCGGCGGTTTCACCTTTCATTGCCAGTGCGACTAGAAAGGCAGAAACTGAAGTCTCTGGTGCAGTCCCCCTGAGAATCGCGTCGAATACGAACCTGACCTCGTCGTCTGAAAGGTTGGCTCTTGCGACCAGTTTCCTTATGGCCGGACGCAGGTCCGTAGAAATGCTCATTTCTTCACCATCGAAATAAAGTTCTGTAAAATCTTGCGTCCTTCTCCCGTCAGGACTGATTCAGGATGGAACTGAACACCTTCTATGATATATTTTTCGTGCCTGATCCCCATTATTTCCCCGTCGTCAAGAGCCCGAGCGGTGACCTTTAGACAAGAAGGAATGGTCTTTTTGTCCGCTACTAGGGAGTGGTATCTTGTTGCTCTGAAGGGATTCTTTACGTTTTCAAACAGCGTGTCTTGTGTGTACTCTATCGGGCTGGTCTTGCCGTGCCTTACCTTTCCTGCATTTATCACCTTGCCCCCAAAGGCATGCACGATCCCCTGGTGCCCGAGGCACACTCCCAGGATCGGGGTCTTGGGGCCTAGCTCTGTGATGACATCGGTGCATACTCCAAAATACTTTTTGTCGGCCGGATGACCCGGCCCGGGGGAGATTACAATTGCGTCAGGATTCATCGAAGCAATTTCGTTCAGAGTCAGGCTGTCGTTTCGCTCGACAGTTGGTTCCACATTCATCTCGCCCAGCAGCTGGGCAATATTGTAGACAAACGAATCATAGTTGTCGATTACAAGTACTCTCATGAAAAGCGCTCTCCTAACGGTAGGTAACTAGGCAGAAAATGCTCGAAGTTGCCAAAGAAAACCGCCTCTTTGCATTCTACTCCAAAACTTGGAGTGCGTACAGGGTATTTAAGTCTAGTGTGCAGCGTATGTGCTTGAAAATACATACCTCGATATCCATAACGTATTTAATGGAAGCGACATATTTCAAAATTGTATATCTTTCGAACAAGTGATTGATTTTGACTAGGGTGTTCATAAACGGATATGGAAACATAGGCAGGCGACTCGCAAGCGCATTTTCTGTTGACAAAGAAATCCAGCTGGTCGGCGTAGCAAAGTACACCATAGACGACAAGGTCAAGGAAGCACTGGACAATCGGCTCAGCGTCTACGTGCCAAAGGATATGGTAGCCCAGTTCAGAGGCAAGGGTTACGACATTGCGGGCTCTGTGGACGAAGCCGTCAAGAAAAGCGACTTCGTCATTGATGCGGCCAAGGAAGGCGGCGGATACGAGAACAAGAAAAAAATGTACGAACCCATGGAAAAGCCGGCGATATTCCAGGGCGGCGAGGATAGGCATGGGGAAAAGGCAGTCGCAGACATGATCCACAATTCACGCGTAAATTACTCAAAAGCCGCTGGCAGGACTTTTGTCATCCAGGGCAGCTGCAACGTGTCCGGAATGGGCAGGATGATGCAGCCATTGATTGAAAAGTTTGGTGATCGGATCGTCCGGTATGATGTCCAGCTTATCAGGAGGTGGGCGGATCTGGAAGACACCAAGGCAGTAAAGGATTCTATCGAGTGGGACAGAAACCCGCATCACCAAGACGATGTCAAGGACTTTATTCCGGGCGCGAACCTTTACGTCGACGCGTTCAAGGTCCCTTCAAGGATGATGCACCTCCACCACATGTTTATCCGCTTCAAGGACAGGGCTCCCTCAAAGGACGAGTTACTGGAATGCTATCGAAATGAATTTGGCGTGGCCATTGTCAGCTCTGCCAAGGGAACGGGTGACGTGAGAAAGAGGGCGATCGAGCTGGGCTTTGCACACGGCGATACCAACATGGTGCATCTTCATCAGGACATCTTGAGGGTTCAGGAGGACACGGTCAAGATAGGATATTCAGACGACCAGACAGGCATGGTAATCCCAGAAAACCACCTCCTGCTCCAGTCAATGCTTTTCAGGCGCCCCCGGGAAGAGGCGCTCAAGAGAACCGACAACCTCTTTCAGGTCAGCAAGAAGCGCAAGATCTTGGAAGAAGAGTTCAGGCAGACTTAGCGATACTCGAAGCAATAATATTGAGCAGAATGCAAGCGTTTGTAGCTCCCTGCTCTGATCGAATAGAGAGAGGTGGTTCTCGAGGTAATCAATGGCTTTCTGACTTGGGCCAAGTCCACTGACCTAGGAAAAAGTATGGACCAGTAAGTAACATCGCTTGAACTGTTTCATACCCTGCTAAATAATGCTTATTCCGTGAATGCTCATGGCAAATACGAGAATTAGGCTTAGTTGGCAGGACAGCTTCGTGGTATTCACATTCATCATTGTCCTTGTCCTAGCTCCACTGCTCCCTTTTGCGGGATTGCTGCCCATGTCAGCGTACGCTGACGCGGCTACATGGTCTAGGACTTATGGAAGCGGACCTGCATTATGGGCGGAGAAAACATCTGATGGTGCCATGGTGGTAGCGGGAGATTCGCATTCTATCGGCCCTGCCAGTGGTTTCTTGGTGATGAGGCTTGACCTTGATGGTAATGTCGAGTGGGCGAAGGCGGGCCAAGGCTTTTCGGCCCAAGAAGCTCACATGACGGCGGATGGTGGGTATATAGTCTTAGCTGATCTTCCTGATACGCCGCTTATATTCAAGCTCGATTCCGATGGCAACATTGAGTGGCAGAAATCCAATACGCCGAGAATCGGTTTCTTCCACTTTATCCAGCAAACGTCGGATAATGGATATGTCATTGCTGGTCACCTCTTGGGCTCCCCCGCGCCGGCAGCCTGGGTGTTGAAGCTTGACTCGGATGGAAACATTGAATGGGACAAGGCGTACGGTGGCGGATCCGGAGAAGGTGCAAACGCATTGAAGCAGACATCCGATGGAGGTTACATAGTCGTCGGATTCACAAGTTCATTTGGAGAAGGAAATGGGGATTTCTGGGTATTGAAGCTTGACTCGGATGGAAACGTGCAATGGGAAAAAGCATTCGGGAGTGAGGGGATCGACGACGCGACCTCTGTAGATGAGACAGCTGATGGAGGTTATATCGTAGGAGGAACATCAGAGTCGTTTGGAGATGGAAGCGCGGATTTCTGGGTGCTGAAGCTTGACTCGGATGGAAACGTGCAATGGGAAAAAGCATTCGGTGGTGACGATTTTGGATTCTTGGAATATATAAGGGAGACATCTGATGGCGGTTATGTAGCAGCGGGGTTCCCTGCATCGGCGGTGAAGCTGGATCCTGATGGCAATATCGAATGGACAAAATCATACAAGGGGGACGGACTTCATTCTATTGACGAGACACCTGATGGCGGTTATGTAGCAGCTGGAGAAACACATTCTTTTGGTTTTAACGCGAACTTCTGGCTTCTAAAGCTCAACTCTGATGGAGTTATTGACAACTGCATTTCATCGGACATAGTTGAGGATGCCACAGCTACGGTAGTTGAAACATCTGGCGGCGTGGACGATACGGAAGCTGTTGTTCAAGACACCTCGGCTTCACTAGCTAACACAGAATTTGAAATAAAGGACTTTGAAATCCCACCAGCAGCCCAATGTGGACCCAGTCTTGACTATTCGCTTACGATATTTGAGAACTTTGATGAGTTCTCAGACGGCACCACTGGACTTGGGCAGGACGTTCGGGCGGTGGCAAGCACTATCGACGCTTCGGTCGATCAAATAACATTCCGATGGATGGATCCTGCTGCAGAAATAGTAAGAGAAGTTACCGTTTCGATAGGCTCGCCTGAAGACACCTTCGCCCCTGATGTTCCAGGCGATTGGGTTGTTGAGGCAGATTTTGGAAATGGTCAAGTGCTAAGAAACACGCTGAGTATTCCCTTCTTTGTCCTACCGGAATCACCGATAGGTGCCCTCGCGATGGTCCTTGCTTCAATGGGTTCGCTAGGAGCATATCTCTACTTCAGGTCAAAGAAAACTGCTTTCACGGCTTGATGTCTGGAACAATACATGGCAAGTACATGGCAAGACTTGACAAAATTTTGATCCAGGGAAGGTCAAGTAATTATCTTGCAGCTTCCGGCAATTTTTTTATTTGCTGCATAGTATGCAAGGATGAGCAAGGCTATTGCTGCGAGCCGCAAAGGCAGCTGGTAGTTTGCAAGAAAACTCGAGGCAGCCACTCCGGCAGCTCCGAAAGTGGCGGCAAGGTAGAAACCCACTGAAGAGCAGCTTGCGCACATGCTCGAAATCGTGCCAAGGGTAGAGCCAGATAGAAGCGATGATTTCTCCGGCTTCAATCTTGAACGGACAATAAAGATGTTCATGCTAACAACGATGCCAGCAAGAGCTGCGGTTGCTATCGAAAAGAAAAAACCGGGTACCGCGTCTTCGGGCAGCGGATAATAAAAAGCTAGTCCGGGCAAGAAAAAAAGAAGTCCGTCTAATGCATTGAAAATGATCCAGAGGGCGACTCCGACCGCGATTGCGACGCAAGAATACATTCTATTTGAGAATACGAGTCTTATTGCAAGTGTAGAATTCGCTAGAGCCGTCACTGCGCTTAACCTCGGCAAGCTCACCAAGGCAGCGCGATTATTATTTCTTGGCTAAGTGCCTCGCCTAGTGGTAGGTACGCGTCAGTTCCATATGCTGTGTTTTGACGCTTGACTTGTCAATCAATCCAAGAAGTGCCATACAGTTGGGGTCCTTCGCAGCAATCTTTGCTGCTTGGTCAGCTTCAGCGCGGCTTCGCCATTTTACAATGTCGACCCAGTTCAATCCATCCGGAGTCCGCACGAGTTCTCGATGAACAAACCCCCTTGACCTGTTCAGGAACGACTGCACGTTGTCCGATGCTTTCAGAAACGTCTCCTCATCTACTCCTCTTGCTATCTTGAAATGAACGAGTTCAACAGCTACGCTTTCCATGAAGTTCACGGGGATTTCTCGATATAAAAGAACAAAGGTGTACTGGGAACCTACAGCAGATAGGAGAAGGCTTCAAATAGCGTGCATACTCATGTGAACTATCGCATGGCACAACTGCAGACGGGAAAGGAATGCGCTCTGTGTGGAACCAGATTGCCCGCAGGTAGCGAAGTAAGCATATGCAGCGAGTGCATGAAATGTGCGGACTGCTGCGTCGGTCTTGAGAAACTGAAAGGCTAGCTATTCTACCATCTTTAGCGTGTCAGTTATCGTTACTATGCCGATAACATTTGCTTTTTCGCTCACCAGTATGCACTTGGCGAAACGCACCAGAGGGATCAGCGCCTTTGCAGGAGTCGAAGTATCCACAATCGGGGGAGGCGGTTCCATCATCTGGAAAGCAGGAACGTTGCGCAGTTCCTTTTCTTCCTTTTCCACCATTATCTTTGCCAGTCCGTCTTCAGTCAGAATTCCGACCACTTTTGAAGAATCGAAAACTGGTATCTGACTTATAGAATTTTTCCTCATTATGTCTATGGCAGAATGGAGTTTTTGGTCCTTCTGCACCGATATCAGATTGCGGCTGCAGATATCTCCTGCCTTCATCGACGTGCGTCCCTCAAGAGAGCCCAGTATCTCAAAAATCTTTCTTGCGGTTTCATAGCTCGGCTTGCATCGGCCAGATTCGATCTGGTTTATCATCGACGTGCTTACTCCGGTGAGTGTCGCCAGTTTTCTCTGAGTTATGCCAAGTCTGATCCTTGCCTGCTTGATGTACTCCAATCGCGGGAGCATGGCGAATCTAGTTCTCCATTTCTCATACTTATATGAGCTTGTGAAAGGGGGCTGCGCACTTTTTGTTATTGTCAAAAACCTTGCTGGCTCTTTCTAAAAAATACGCAGCGCAGACACCGGCAAAGATTTATGTCAAAGAAGTGAGACAGTAAGCAAATGCGATGGCGAGAGGGCCGAAAGAGTTCGAATATCGAGGACAGGAGAGGACACCGCATGCCGATGAAGGCCGTCGGGGGAGGGATAGGTGGGCTTATCGTTCTTGTCCTGGCGGTCATGCTTGGCGTTGACCCGGGGACCGTTTTGAACGACAGCACGCTCGGGGGTCCGGGCTTTGACTCTGCCTCCATCTCCGAGGAAGACAGGGAACTCGCAGATTTCGTATCCGTGGTGCTTGCTGACACCGAGGATACGTGGTCTGCAATATTTGCTGCCGATAACATTGACTACCGCGAGCCCACGCTGGTTATGTTCTCTGGCGCAGTTGAATCCGCATGTGGATTTGCCCAGTCCGCAGTAGGGCCGTTTTACTGCCCTGCCGACGAAAAGGTGTACATTGATCTGAGCTTTTACCGGGATCTCAAAGACAGGCACGGAGCCCCCGGCGACTTTGCCCAGGCGTACGTCATCGCGCACGAGGTAGGACACCACGTGCAGAACCAGCTCGGCATCATGGAGCAGGTTCGGAGAGCCCAAATAGGGCTTGACCAGGTGGACGCTAACAGGCTTTCGGTAATGCAAGAGTTGCAGGCGGACTGCTTTGCCGGTGTGTGGGGGTATAGCGCCAACCAGGAAGGCATTCTGGAGCAAGGCGACGTGGAAGAGGCCCTTAACGCCGCAAGCAGCATCGGAGACGACCGGCTTCAGATGGAATCACAAGGGCGTGTCTCGCCAGACTCCTTCACTCACGGCACCTCTGCGCAGAGGGTGAGCTGGTTCAATACCGGACTTGAAAACGGTGACGTCGAATCCTGCGACACCTTTGAGGCAATGAATAGTTAAGATCGACTATTTCCCGCAATGCTCTATAGCCTTATATTATGTGCGGGAGATTTTTTTCTTTGTCTGTTATGGTTAATGCCAACGCGAGCGCCAAATGGGATTCGGTTCGAAGATACAAGTTAACCAGAATGATAAACGAATTGGCGAGCATTTCTGGCCATGGCACGGAACTTGTCACGGTATACATCCCGCCCCGGCGCCCGATATTTGAGGTTATTTCCCAGCTGCGAAACGAGGCTGGAACCGCATCCAACATAAAGTCAGACCTGACGAGGTCGCATGTCCAAGATGCCCTGAGCACCACGATGGAATATCTAAAGAAATACAAGACCACTCCGGAGAACGGACTGGTCGTTTTTTGCGGGGCGATCCCAAATGACCGGGGAATAGGGAAAGAAAAGATAGAAATCTATCCGGTCGATCCGCCAAAGCCAGTTCAGATTAGCCTGTATCGCTGCGATGACCACTTTTGGACTGACCATCTAAAAGACATGCTAAAGGACGACAAGGCAATAGGCATCCTGGCCATAGACACCCAGGAGGCCGGCATAGGAATTCTGACTGGAAACGATTCAAAGACGATTGACTCGCTCACCTCTGGCGTCGCAGGCAAGCACAGACAAGGCGGGCAGTCCGCAAGGAGGTTTGAGCGGCTGCGCGATAACGAGCTCAACGAGTACTACCACAGGGTGGCGGCACACGCAAAGGCAGTTTTCATCGACCAGTACAACGTAAAGGGGATCATAGTCGGGGGCCCCGGGCCAACGAAGGAGAACTTCCTAAAGGAAGAGTACCTGGACTACCGGCTTCAAAATTCAATCATCGCTACCCTTGATACTGGATATTCCGGCGAGGAGGGAGTTCGCGAAATACTTGACAAAGCGCGCAAGGAAGGCGTGCTTCAGGAATTTCGACTGATGGAAGAAAAGCAGATAATTGACAAATTCATGACAGAGATCCATTCAGGAAGAGGCCTTGGAATATACGGGATTCATGACGTGGTTAATGCCGCAAAGAACGGCGTTGCAGATCTCGTAGTTGTCACCGATGACATATCATTTGTCAAGCTCGAGTTCAGGTGCAAAGTGTGCAGGACCGTCCAGGAAAAGGTGGTAGAAAGGTCTGATGTTATCGCCACAAAGCAGTCATACATGTCAAAGCAATGTCCATCCTGCGGCGCCACCGACTATGACGCGGTCGAGAAGGATATCGTAGAGTATCTGGAAGAACTGACTTCAATGACAGGGAGCAGGCTTGAAGTAATATCCGGCCGTACCGAAGAAGGCGCCCAGCTCGCAAGCCTTGGGAAAATTGGGGCGATCTTGCGCTACAAGCCTACGTAAACGCCGCGCACGAACATTTCTCGATCTCTTTTGAACATCCGGCACAGACGACAAAGGTATTGCAGCCTGTAGGCGTACATGCCTCAAACGTCCTGACATCCCTGCCGCAGCTGCATTTTGCCAATTCATCTTATTGGCGATTGGTCGCATAAGTTCCTTACGCATGATTCGGATCGGTGGGAGCAAGCGACTTGATATGGCAACTAGCAGAAACAAGCCGTCTTGCCTGGCCCACGACCCGCATGCAACTTTCTCAATGGCGTGGTGTCGGATATAAGGTTGGTATCGTAGGAATCAATTACATTCTATCAGACGTGCAAAATTGGCCCTTGATAAAATTGTCAACATTATTGCGACAAGTAATAAATAAAGGTAAGGAAATATCAGCAATCGAGATATGCCTACTGAGCTCAAGGTTCATCCATCATTTTTCAAAGAGTTCGCCACGAAAACATGGGTGTCGCCCACTGAAATTGTCAAGGAACTGGTAGAGAATGCCTTTGACGAGGATGCGACCCGCGTATTGGTAACTGTGCTAAACGACGGCTCTATTATTATTGAAGACGATGCGGGAATGGATCAAAATGGAGTGGAAAAATTCCTTCTTTTGGGCTCGCCGCACAAAAGAGTCGAAACCATTTCGCCAAAGCTCAGGCGGATAAGGACCGGCAGGTACGGGACTGGGAGGCTGTCTTTTCTGACCTCGTTCCAGAGCATGAGAATCAGGACAAAAAGGGGCAGCTTCCACAAATCACTGGTAATCGATGCCAACGTGCTTGACAAACTGTTCACCGGCAACGCAAAGCTGGCGGAGCTAAGGGAATCTCCTCTGAAGCGAGACGGTACCGAGCTCGTCATGAGCGGCGCTCGGACAGCCGTGGACATATTCAAAGTCATGAAAGAGATCCGGAAGCTTGCAGTCCTTCGCCAGCCCATGTTCGAAGTCTACATAAAATCGGCCGACAAGTTCAAAGAGTGGAACTTTGATGACGGCCAGGTAATCAGGGCCCCCGATATTCAGGGACACAGGATTCCTGTCAACCTGGATAACGGCCGGATAGCTGGCGAAATAGTGATCGCAAAAAGACCGCTGTCTGATGATGAACGCGGAATTGCCGTGATGGTTGGCAACCATATCGTTACAAGAAGCAACTTTGGATTTGATACCAAGCTCAATCGCGTTACGGGTTTTGTGAGATGCGACGATCTTACCACCAGGTTTGCGGACAAGTCAGCGATAATTGAAGACGATGAATATACAAGGTTCAATCAGTTGATGAAAACCTTTGTTATCGATACTGTCCTGCCCGGCCTTACTGAATTCGAAGACGTACTTATAACCCGCGAGGAATCCAAGATTTACAGAGAAATCGACAAGGTCCTTGGTCAGGCAATGATAGAAACACTGGAAACGCAAGAAGAGGTCCAGGGCTATGAAATGGTGGACGTAAAGGAGGTGGTCAGGACAAAGACCGGCCCCAAGCAAGAAGAAAAGACCCACAAGGGGCATACGCATCACTCACATCCAGCTCAGGTCGAGCAGTTCGACCAGATAAGGCCGTCAGACTCTGGCATGTCCCGGGATTATGAAAGCGGTTTTGCTGCTGAGGGCCGCGCGCCTTACTCTTCTGATGTCGCAGTCGAATCCGGAGAGATAGTCGAAATCTTTGATGAAGCGCAGGCAGACGGGACAATAGTCAGGACACGTAAGGTAAGAAGGCCCATACTAAAGAAAACATTCGCATTGAGGAGAATAGGATACAAGGTCATACCCTACGAAGACGAAACGGATTCGCGCTATAGCTTTACGACTGAAAACATGGTATTCGTGAACAAGGCAAACCCCACATATCGCGCCGAGGCCACAAGGGGAGATGAATTTCTGCTGCGGCACGTCATTAGTATCGTCGCAGATGCCGTCGCGCAGTCAAAACATCCGGAAGGAAAGGACGCGCTTGAGCTCCAGACCCGCCTTGTAGCGGAAGCGATCAGGATTCACGATCATTCCGCCAAGCGATAGCCGCGGTATCGCGGACTACTTTGATAGAAACGACTAAATCTAACTGATATAGCGAAGTAGGATGTATGGCCTTTGAGTTCATGCCGGGCGCTACAGTTGTCGGCATTTCGTACAATAATGGCGTTGTTCTGGCAGCAGAAAAGAGAGTTTCGTTTGGCAACTTTGTCGTAAACAAAAACATCAAGAAAACATTCCACGTCACAGACCACGTGGGCGCTGCTTGTGCCGGGATGGTCGCAGACATGCAGGTCCTGGTCAGGCAGGTCGAGGCGCTTGCCAAGATCCGCAAGCTGGAAACGAGAAGAGACGTCCCCCCGAACTCTGTCGCCAAGTTGATGTCGGTCATAATGTTCGAAAGGAGGTATTTTCCTCTGCTTACTCAGGTCATTGTGGGCGGCATTGATTCAAAGCCAGAAATATACACGCTGGATCCTCTGGGCTCAGTCCTGCCGGATGACTATGCTGCGGTGGGGACAGGCGCGGAAATGGCCCTTGGTATCATGGATGCAGAGTTCAAGCCAAACATGTCTGAAGAAAAGGCAAAGGACCTGGCAGTAAGGGCGATCAGGTCGGCCATAGCTCGAGACGCTGCAAGTGGAGACGGCATCGATCTGCTATACGTGACAAAAGGCGGTCCAAGGGAAGAGACGATTCCCATCAGAAACGCCTAGATCTGCTTGGATGCTTCCCATATCTTGTCACTGATATAGTGCAGGTTCTCAACCACATAGCCTTTGGTCATGGTCTTTGCTGACTCGCTGTCTTCCAGTGCGATCCCTACCGCCAGAGTCTTGCCGTGCGACTGATCCTTGACCGCGACAATGTCGCCCTGTTTGAACGAACCAAAGGCGATAATCCCGGGCCTCATCACTTTTGCCCCGTTGCAGACGAACTTTACCGCACCCATGTCGACTGTGACGGATGGGAACAGAGCAAGCAGTTCCGGTTTGGCTCCGATGAAAGGGAGGATCCTTTCGGATATCTGTACTGCAGTAACCGAATCGTCAACGACCAAAAGCCGGCAGCCGTCTTCAATCTCGTACACCTTGATGCTTTTTACTTTCGGGAGTGACCCAGATGGCCACGAGCCGCCCATTGTTTCAACAAGCCCGGAGGTTTCAGTCTTTGAAAGTGTAAATGTCTTCAGTTTCTGTCAGCGACTGTAAGTACGCCTGATAATTAATTCCTTGCATATGGCTCCGGAAAAAGCCTTATTACGTGTGAAGAGATCTATGTTCGAAAATGCGGTTCCAGATAATGAAAGAGCCCATGGCCATACTTGAGGTCGGCCTTGATTCTGGCGAAAAGATCACGGCCGAGTCGGGAGCGATGGTCTACATGAAAGGCGACATTGAGATCAAGACCAGGACTCGGGAAGGAGGCTTTCTGAAGAAACTAAAGGTTACGGCCCTCGGCGGCGAGTCCTTCTTTGTCAATGACTATGTTGCCCATGGCGAATGTTCGATAGGCCTTACGGGGCCGCCCATTGGCGATATCGTGCACCTTGAGGTCAGCTCAGGCCGAGGATACATTGTGCAGTCGGGCTCCTACGTCGCATCTACTTCTGGAGTTGTCCTGGACACTCAATGGCAGGGATTCAGCAAGGGTCTTTTTGGAAGCGAGTTTTTCATGTTGAAGGCCACAGGGCAGGGGGAACTATTCCTTAACGCGTACGGGGGCATAGTCCACAAGCAACTGGAGGCCGGCGAGAAGTTGACGCTGGATAACTATCATCTGGTCGCCCTCGGCGATGAAGCCAACTATAAGGTGATAAAAGTTGGCGGAATGAAAACTACTATTCTGGGCGGAGAAGGGCTTGCGACTGAAATCACCGGCCCTGGCTCTGTCTATTTTCAGACAAAGAATATCCGAGAGTTCATCGACCTGCTCGGGATCAATCAGCGCGCAGAAACCAGGTCAGGATCAGGTGGCGTGTCGTTCGGTGGATTCAGGGTAGGCTAAATCAGGCGTTGGTGTGGGTTATGATCTGCCAGCACTCCAGACAGTAGTCACCAATGACCTGGAATATCTCGGCCGGCTTTTCATGGCAGTGGCTACATAACATTACGTCGTCACGTGAAATTTCCTTCTGTTCCACTGCGGTATTGTCCAAAATCTGCATTTTTATGTTAGAGTAATTTCAGCCTATGAGCCTATTTATAGTTATTTTTGTTATCTTAAAATACGGGCAGTTCAGGCTCGGCCATTCCGTACGACTGTCGAAGTCTAGTAGACATCTACATATAAAGTAATAGCTCTACCAGAAGATCGTTAACGTTCAAAAATGGTGTCCCTTATTTCTATCAAGTCCCTGAGGACGGCAGATGCGGTTTCCATCCCACCGGCACCTCGCCCTATTATCGTCTGCTGGCCAGAGTGCTCTGACGAAAATGTGACGGCGTTAAGGGTGCCGTTCACGCAGATTGGATCCTTCTTTGCAACTTCTGTCGGCGTGACATCCAGGCGTCTGCCGTCACAAGTCGCGATTAGTTTGATGGCGCTTCCGTGCTGCGTCGCTTTCTTGACTTCCGCCGACCTTACACCGCTGATTCCAGTTCTCTTTACATCTTTCATTGTCACTTTCATTCCCATCACCCAGTTTGCCATTATTACCAGTTTGGCGGCCGCGTCAAATCCGTCAATGTCCAGCGAAGGGTTGGCTTCCGCGTATCCCTTTTTCTTGGAATCTGCAAGGGCATTTTCGTAGTCCATCCCCTCTTCCATCTTGCTGAGGATATAGTTCGTCGTCCCATTTAGTATGCCCTGAAATGACACTATCCTGTCACCCTTGAGACATCGCTTTGCAAATTCCAGTATGGGAGTCCCTCCGCCTACCGTTCCGCTGAACCTGAGCATCACTCCGTTGTAGTTCGCCAGCTCTATTAGCGAAGGAAACGCGAGTGCGAGCGGGCCCTTGTTGACGCTTATAACATGCTTGCCGTTCCTCATTGCGCTAATTATGTGCGCCGTCCCTGGTTCGCCGGTGGAGAGATCTGTCGGAGAACATTCGAGGACAACTTCAGCTTCGACATTTTCAATTACCTGTGCCGGAGTAAATCCTTCGTTGCCCTTGTAGTACGCGCCTACAGTGCTCTTTGTCTTTTTGGCTTCAAGAAGACGCTGCAGGTCAAGGCCAGCCGGTGCGACAGCAGAGCCCCTGTTGTCTACGCATGCCACAATTCGAGGCTTTATTCCATGCTCTGAGTAGAGGTCAGCCGATCGCGACAACAAGAGTTTGGCAAAGCTCTGCCCGACGACTCCGAATCCGACCATGATTATGCGCAATACAGATTGCTTTAACGCGACGTGGGCTTAATAAAACTATAAAAACGATGCCGGCGTTGCCCGCTTGCGGACGCTTTATCCTCGCAAGTTATAAAACCTGAATCACCGGAAGAGAGGGATGTTGCTCGACCCGATTTCGATGATTTTGGTTCTGATAGGAATCGGCGTTGGAGCAGGGGCGCTAGGTTCTGTCCTCGGAGTCGGCGGCGGGATAATAATGGTACCTGCACTTACGTTCCTTGGCCTGCCGCCACCGCACGTAGCCAGTACAAGTCTATTCGCGGTGACTTCGACGAGCGTGTCATCGACGATCGAGTACTCTCGCCAGAAAAGAATCGACTACAAACTCGGAATTCAGCTGTCTGCGCTTGCCATTCCTGGCGCCATAGTCGGTGCGTTTGTGTCTGATTATCTGACAGAAGGTTCGTTCAAGCTCGCGTTCGGAATACTGCTGGTGCTGACAGGCCTCTACATCCTTTACAGAAATTCCATCCTCAAGGAAGGTAGCGAGTCATCAAGAAAACAGCCTGCGCATGTAATGATCGCAGTTTTCGCTGCGACCTTTGGCGCCGGGCTGATATCGAGCGTATTTGGAGTTGGAGGTGGAATAATTTTTGTGCCCATCATGCTTCTTGTTATGAAAATGACCATGCAGCGCGCTGCTCCAACATCACAACTGACCCTCATGATAACATCAATAGCAGGCGTACTGACGCACTCTTTTCTGGGCCATCCAGACTATATTCAGGCCATCGCGTTATCGGCAGGAGCATTCGCAGGCGCACAAGTCGGAGCAAGGCTCTCCAAATCGGCAAAGGACGTTTTGCTACAGAGGCTGCTCGGGATAGCACTGATAGGCGTGGCAGTCAAGTTCATTCTTGACTGGTTTTCTTCGAGGTGACCGCGACTGCCTGTTACTTTCTGGATTCGTCCAGGTAAAAAATGGCTTCGTTGCCTTTCTGAGCAACGCCTGCTGCCAGATTTGACACAGAGTTCACCAGTGATTCGGCGTCCGGCTCGGACCCTTCGCTGTTTCCAGCCAAGACCAAGTAAAGCCTGATCCGGGAGCCCAGTACGTCATTTAGCTCCTGGTTCACGGTTGCCGTATACGGTCTCAGCGCTCCCCGGAACACATCTGACCTAGCCCTAATTGTCCCAGAGATCTTTTTGCCCACAGGGGCGTCAGGTCCCACGATCACGACCATTCCTTTCGAGTCCTTGTACTTTGATGGCTCTTCGACTGCCCCGGCCGGGGCCATTGCGTTGACTGCTTCCTTGGTGACCAGCCCTGGAATATAGATAAAATTTTCAACTAGTGAATCCCACTGCTTTCTGGAAAGCGAATTGAACGAAACATTGTAGTCGTGATCACCTGTGAAATGAATGACCGCGTCTATCTGCCCGCATTTCGTTTTTGCGGTATTAAAGATGCGCCGTACGCTGCCCTCATCCAGTAGGTCTATGGCATGGCTGTGAAAATCCTTGTACTCGGGCAGGTCATTCTGGGATCTGGTGAGGACTATAACCTGTTTGGCCCCATAGGACTGCATCGACTGTGCCATTGTTTTAACCCGCGACACGTCCTTTGGCGACGATGAGCTGGTCGTGAGCACCAGTACCTTGCCGGCTAGATCTGGCCGGGCAGGGCCGTTTACCGCTGTCCCGACGATGGGCTTTACAGGATAGAAAACCCGGTCGTTTGGAATTACCCTGCCGTTAATCAGCTTGCTTATCTTTTCATCGCAAAGGTTCATGACCATTTCTGCAACATCTTCCTGTGTCAGGAATTCGCCGTCAACTATCATCTTGCTGGTGTTGTTCTGGATTTTTTCGGCAATCTCTTGTATCTTGGCAAGCGAGCCTGACACTGTCTGCTCGAGCTTGCCTCTGACGTCGTCACTCGCCTGTCCCCTTGAAGTGGCTATTTCCTGGGCCACCTGTCGAACGCCTGCCGCCACTACGTCTTCAGGTTCCCCAAGGAGCGGAAGCGCGCCTGCCGTTACCTTCTCGACTTCAACAGAAGAAAGTCCGGGATATCCGCCTATTCTGAGAAATTCCGCGGCAGCTTTTGGATAGACGGTCTTGTAGATCCTGTCAGAATGGACTGGTCCGGGGTTCGTCGAAATAGAACGTATTCCCCGGTCGGCCAGCTCCCACGCGAGGGCCTCTGCCAGCCTGTTCTTGGCCCCTTGCGCGGCTGTGTATGGTGTTCTGAATCTATAAGGGCGCTGCTCATAGCGGTTCTCTTCCGTAAAGAAAGTGGCGATAGTAATGAGCTTGCCCCCCTTTTCCATCGCGCTCAGGCCGCTGGCAGAAGTCCAGAACGTCCCGGTCAGGTGGATTGCTACTGCATCCCGAAATTCGCTAACGCTTGCATTGGTGAAAGTTTTGACTGGGCCGGACACTCCGGCGTTGTTTACGATAATGTCCACCCTCCCTAGTTGCTGCTTTACGCCCTCGAACATGGAGTTGATGCCAGACTCGTCGGCGACATCCACGCCAGGAAAAGCGACCACCTTGCCCTTGGATCCGGATGAAGTAATTATTTCATTCAATATTTTAGAAGCCTGATCGAGAGGTTCCTTCCTCCGCCCCATTATCACGATATTGGCACCCTGTTCGGCGAATTTCCTGGCTATTGCTTGGCCTATGCCTGTGCCGCTCCCAGTGACGACAACCGTTTTACCGCTAAATCTCTGGTTGGACATGAAGGCTTGCGACTCCATGGTGTTGGCAATTCTCCAACACTATTAAAGCTAACTTTATCTCAGGATTGACGGATCCGCAACGGATCTGAGACGTGTATTCAGGCCTTTACTCCCATCTTTCTCAGTTTCCGTCGAATGTGCATGGCGATTCTGTCCGCAATTTCTAGCATGGTTCCATCGTATGAAGACCTGTCTTCATGCGTCCACTTGCCATAAATCCTGATATGGTCGTCCTGTGGGTCTACTCGGATTTCCCCTGCACGCAACATGCCTTTCTTTAGGAGCTCGGTCAGCTCTACGTCTGCCTGGAGCTCATCGGCAAAACCGTCCAATCCCGTCCACCTGACATCTATTACGCGCTTGTTCCCAAAGCGCCCCCGTGTTATCGGCTCGCACTTGGCAAGGAATCTGGCATTCTCATCGCTTTCGACCTGAACTATATAATGCACCTGAAAGTACGGGAGAGCGCCATATGGAAGTGGGGCTGGGTCCTGTTCTGACATCTCAATTCCTCTGCAGTACCTGGATAAAGTCGACGTTTTTTCCGCTGACTCTTATCAATCCCTTGTTCGTGGCAAGTTTTGAAGACAGTGCGAACAGCTGGCTGTAATAAGGCCCCTTTTCTAGAGGATGTAGGCCGAGCTCAAGTGCATCGCCTTGCACACCACCTTTTTTCATTTCTGCCGCCATCGTCTGGGTCGGACTCAATATTCTTGCAACAACAGGCTCTATTTCGCCGTGACCGTGCTCTTCTTCGTGGGAATCATCGTGCTCCACGAATGGAGGTAAAAATGGCGGCCTCAAATAAATTCTACCGTTCGCAGAATGACCAATCAAGGAACATGTGTATTCTATCTTCCCTACATCATTTTATAGCTCTTCCGTTAACGGTGTAAAGTTGCGAGTGTTCCTGCTCATAGCTATATCGCTTCTGACACTGGGCATAACCATCATTCTGTTTGAGGGATTGGTGCTTAACAACAAGACTAATTTCCATCCGTGTCCTGCGGATTTAATTTGCGAATTTCTCGTTCCGACCGAGTTCTACTTCGGATTATTTCCAGCCATTGCAGGAGTGGTAATGCTTGGAATCCACAGAGTCATTAGTGGCAGAAGGAGTGAAAGTGGAGCAGCAAAGATGGGGAATACAGAAAGTTGAAAGGGTTGTTGTCTCCACTACTGGTACTTGCACAAGAGGCACTTCAGTCAGTCTTTTCTGGTATGTGCTGTGACAATTCTAATTGCTTCCTTCAATCCCATATCTGGAGACACGATTGTTTATGACTACATTTACTTAGGCTACGATTCCCCTCCAACTTTGTACAACATGGCAGGTCAGGCTATAGATAGCATTCAGGTTGGTCAGCAGGGATTGTTGGAGGTATCAGTGCGAAACTTGGATCCCGTAAGGGAACGTGCATTTGTTATTATTGTTGAGATAAGAGAGGAGAGTGGTGTTACTAATTATCTAGCATATCAGAGTAACACAATTGCGGGCAATGCTAGCTACACGATGGGTGTTTCATGGAGACCAGATACAGTGTGCAATTATCCAAATTGCAACAACTATGTCCTCAGGAGCTTTGCAATATCTAATCTTGCGAATCCAGAGGTCTTGTCTGTTGTTGTAGAGCGAAGTGGCATATTGGTAGTAGAGTCTGAAAATAGAGCTCCGATAACTGAGACCTATACTCTGGCAACGGGTGGTAATGAATATGACATCATCTATACAACTGACTTTGGAGTCATCAGAAGCATAGCTTTTGACAGTGAGCTTGGCGTACTGGTTATAAGCATTCACAGTGTCTACAGGAATACAATGCTTGATATTCGGATTCCACGGGCACTCGCAATTGAAGCATTCGCATGTGGCGGATCAACCCCGGATAATCAACCAGTCCAACTGTTTATTGATGGAACCATGGCCGGATTGGTGGAGATTGGAGGAGGGGAATATACAACTTTGAATGTACCACTGCAGCCAGGATCAGAGGAAGTTGAAATTTTTGGTGGTGATTGTTTGTCATGACGGGGAGCAGGACTTACGCAGCCTCAGTATCATTCATCGCTATTCTTTCAGCCTTCTCGTTATGCTGTTTGGCTACGGATCTGGCATTGAATATTTGCCACACTAGCAACCCTAGGTATAGAAGAACCACCATGACAGCAACTGTTCCACCGGCAAGAAAACCTGCCGAACCACCACCGGTAGCTGCCGCCAGACCGCCGCCGATAATGGCACCAAGAAATGTTATCCACATCATGATGTAGAGCAGAAAGCCAGCTACCAAAATTCCAATCCCACGTCCAATCCGTCCCACATAGATATGTCCGATGCCCGGGAATCCAAAGATAGCTCCAACAAAGGCAATTAGTGCAGCCGTACCAGGGCTCTTGTGAGACACAGTCCTGATAATCCTTACTTCTGTCCTCTGAACCTTTGTCGCTCGGTTAAGTTTCTTCACAGGTATTTCCTGCTCTACTTCCTCCACTTCTGGTGGAGATTCCTCAAACTGAGCCTTACCACAATGTTGACAATAATCAGCACCCTTGTACAGCAATTCCTTGCCACAATCCTTGCAGTAGCTCAATAGACAATTACCGTATGCCCGTTATTTAACGAAGTGGGAGTAGCTGCCACCACCCAGTATAAGAGATAGTTTTGAGGCATAACAACGCTATTGCTATATCACACGAATCGGCATAGATACTATTGGAAGAAGCTCATGAGCTAGTTGCACTGATACCACGGTCAGGACTGATACTAACCCTCATAGGAGTTGGGTGCATTGTTCTTGGATTCCTGCCTGATTTTGTACCATGGATATTCAGCTCTTTCATCCAGCCCAACCTGACACCTAGAGACACTGACTGGTTCATCATTCCACCTGAAGCTGTGCTACCAATCTACTTCACAATAGCTGGCATCATAATGACTGGTTTGGGATCTTGGCTAACAGTCAGGGAGTTTGGCAGATATAGGAAGACCAACGAGACTAATGCTTGAAGATTTCATAGTGCGTTGCAAAAAGGCAGAGCTCATGCTCACCGATGATGCTGATTGGAGGGAGCTTCATGACACACTGACGTGTGATGATATTAGGTACCTTGACTATGATTCTGCAATACTACTGGATATTTTTGTTAAGAATAATGGGATAGAGCGGCACAAAGAAAACATCACTATGCCCCTACCAGATGTCAAGACCGAGGATGCTTATTATGGTAGAGGTAACGTGCAAATATTAGAAAAAGCTGCACTTTCAGAAATACTAAAAGCTAGAGGCTTCAGCATAGTGGGCTATGAAGTTAATTGCAGAATAGGTGAAGCCGATCTTACTGCTAGTAATGAAGCAGATGTCCGGGTGTATGGAGAGGTAGGTGCTTGCCGTGTTACAAAAGTAATAGATACTTTTCCCATTCCACCTTATGCTGAGGCATTTGAGGACTCAGAATTATGGCATTTACCCTACCCTGAACCTGTAGATGATGGCAGGAAATTAGCCTGTCAACTCTTCGTATACAGGCGGGGAAGTAATTGGAAGAACATGTACGAGATCTATATGGCAGCTAGGATGGCGACGTTAAGTAAAGCCATGGGTATTCTGGATGGAAATAACTCCAATCTTGACGACAGAGGCTGATTCCACCCGTGTGATTTACTATTAATTAGTTAAATAATATCGAAATTCTACTACTTGCGCTTCCGCATCATCTTAAGATACTTTTCCACTCCAATCTTTTGGAGATCTTCAGCCTTTCGGAGAATGCTGCTTTCAAGTCTCGCCTTGTATTTTGCTACTTTCTTTGCGATATCTGGATGCGAAATCGCGAGGATCTGGCAGGCAAGAAGGCCGGCGTTCTTTCCTCCGTTTATGGCTACCGTTGCCACAGGCACACCAGGAGGCATTTGCACAACTGACAGCAGCGAGTCGAGGCCGTCCATGCTCCTAGTTCTTATCGGTACGCCGATGACTGGCAGGGGCGTGAGAGAAGCGACCATTCCAGGAAGGTGAGCGGCGCCGCCTGCGCCAGCAATTATGACTTCAATCCCCTTTTGTTTGGCGTTCATGGCATATTCGAACATGGCCTTGGTGGTCCTGTGCGCAGATACTATCTCTACGTTGCAGGAGACTTTGAAGTCAGCCAGGACATCACGTGCTTCCTTCATCACCTCTAGGTCGGAATCGCTGCCCATGATTATTCCGACAAGGCTCTTTTTCATTTGTTCGCACCTGATCCGCTGACAACTGAAACCATTTTGCGCGCCTTTGATGCTCGCAGCATGGCCTGATCCTGGGTCCTGCCTGTCGCGGTAATGTGCCCCAGTTTGCGCCGGGGCTTGGTCGATTTCTTGCCGTACAGGTACAGCTTGATTCCCGGAACCTTGAACAGATTGTTCAAACCCTTTAGAGAATAAGAGCCGCTAAAACCCTCAGGGCCAAGTATGTTGACCATCGCCGCTGGCGACAGGAGCTCAGGCTTTGCGAGTGGTAGGTCCAGAATTGCACGCAGGTGCTGCTCAAACTGCGAAACTGAGCATGCCTCGTTCGAATAATGGCCCGAATTGTGCGGCCTTGGCGCGATCTCATTTAGAAGTACATTGCCACTTTTCGTGACAAACATTTCTATTCCAAATATGCCCGCACCCTCCAGCTTGCTCATCGCCTTTTCTGCCAGCTTCTTTGCTTTTAACTCTACCCTGCTGCCTATGCGCGCAGGCACGATGGTGGTGTCAAGGATCCCATCTCGATGCATATTCTCTGCCACCGGGAACGATTGTATCTGTCCGCTCGGATTTCTGGCCACCATTATCGAAATCTCTTTGGTGAAGGGCACAAACCTTTCCAACATGCATTCTCTTCCCGCAAACACGCCGTAGGCCTCGCGCACTTGATTCATCGATCTTATTACAAAGTTGCCCCGTCCGTCATAGGAATCCTCGCATGCCTTAAGAACTGCGGGCAGGCCGAACCTTTCGCACATTTCATTCAGACTTGCCTCCGAGGTCACGGGCGCAAAATCCGGCACTGCGATTCCATGCTTTTTCAAGAACGTCTTTTGCCTGAACTTGTTCTGAATTATTCGTAGGGTTTCCGGAGCCGGCCTCACCGGATAGTTTCGTGATTCCAGCTCCTTGAGGGCCGCCGAGTTCGCAAGTTCTATTTCATAAGTGAGCACATCGCATGATTGCGCCAGTTTCATGATGGCGCCCTCGTCCTTGAAATCGGCAACGATCTGCTCGTCAGCGATTCCCGCCGCAGGGCAGCCCTCGGTAGGGTCGAGAACGATTACCTTGAGAGACATTCGCCTTGCTTCGTGGGCCATCATCTTGCCTAGCTGGCCGCCACCAATAATGCCGACACAAATGGGTCTGTCAATTGCGATAATGTCCGCGTCGACGCCCATTGCTAAAAGAAATTCCGACTCCGCGACATTAAAAGTCTTTCAATAAGATATTATTTATTGGTGGGCAGGAGATCTCGAAAGTATGAGGCTGATCCGGAAAGGCAAGGTCAAGGACATCTACGAACTGGCGGATGGAAACCTCATGTTCCATTTCACGGATCGTGTTTCAGCCTTTGACGTAAAGATGGCAACTCCCATCCCAAGGAAAGGAGAGGTCCTTTGCAGGTTTGGCGAGTTCTGGTTTGACACGCTTGGTGTAAGGCACCACATGTTAAGAGTGGTGGCAAAGGACAAGATGAAAGTAAGAAAGCTGAAAATGATCCCGATGGAATGTGTTGTCAGGGGGTACTTTTACGGCAGCCTTGTAGAGCGGTACAAGGACCATGTTGGAACCGCTCTGCCCAAAGACTTTGATCCAGTTCTTGCATCCAGGCTGCCTCAGCCTATCTTTGATCCCACCACAAAGTCGGAGGATCACGACAGGCCGATAACTATGGATGGAGCCATTTCGGCGGGAGTGGTCACTCGCGAAGAATTTGCTTATCTTGAAAAAATATCGATCGATCTGTATCGCAAGATGAGCGACATAGTCGGCAAGGCTGGTTTTATCATTTCAGATGTAAAGTTTGAATTCGGAAGAGAAGGAGGCAATATCGTATTGGCTGATTCTCTGGGACCGGATGAATACAGGCTCTGGCTTGCGAGCGACTACCGTCCCGGAAGAACCCAGGAGAGTTACGACAAGCAGCTACTGAGGGACTGGCTTGTCAGCAAAGGCTTTAAGGACAAGGTCGACAGCCTTGCAAAGGAGGGCAAAAAGCCCGAATCTCCAGAGGTCTCCTCCGAAATAGCAGGAGAGCTCAGCAGGAGATACATTCTTGCCTATGAGCGGATAGCGGGCCGCAAATTATAGCTCTATTTTGTCGCCGCGAAACGACAGTCTTTGTACCCGCCCATGCTCGCGTCGTCGTGCATTGTCCACGCGGACGGCACGGACATGTCGCTAACTATGATCTTCGTTGCATATCAAAAATGATGATTATTTTCAAGAGGAAAGCCCTTTGGTGCAATGAAAGAGGCAAAGCGCCGACTTTTTTCCAGTGGTAGCACGATAGCGATTCCATTGACCCGTTTGACAAAAGTATCTGATATGGGCATTTAGTAACGATTAATTCGATGCTCGCCAATGGCGGCTACTCTACTGCAAAAGGACGTCCGAACCAAGAGAATAACGACACTCGGGCATGTCGCGGCCCGCGCTTTGAATGACGCTGTCAGGCTGCGAATTCTGGAAATTCTGAGTCACAGGTCAATGTCAGCCGAAGAATTGACAAAGGCGCTTGGCACTGGTGGCCTGAAAAAGGCGACGACGACGATAAGACATCATCTGGATACACTAAAGAAAGCCGGCCTGATAGAGGCCACCAAAATGGTCGAAGTCAGAGGTGCCGTCATGAAATACTACGCTCCGACACTCAGGGCGTTCAGCTACAGCTCCCCGGCAGACCTGGATTTGAAACATTCAAAGCTGATAGAAGACACCAGCTCAAAGCTCCTCAAAGTAATGAAGGCAGTCTACGAAGACAAGAAACTTGCTGCATCCTTTGATTCCAAGAATGGCGCCCCGTGCAATCTATGCAAGACCAATCATTTCAGGGAATTTATTGTCATGGAAATTCTCAACTCTGCCACGGTCAGGGCGATGGAAAAACAGGAATATGCCGATGTCGCAGGTGGAAGGGAGTCAAGGCCTGCAATAGGTAAATCCTGAGCTCAAAACATCCACCAGAAGCGGATCGCCGAAGTGGCCTGCTTGTCATTCGACTGACACGCGAAGCAGTCCCCTCGCGTCCTCGGCCTGCAGCATCTTCACCATCTTTCTCGGCAAATCTGACGAGGCCTTGTCGCACATGACAGACATGGTACGCGGACATACAAATCTGGACTTGCGGACTACAATGTCGTGCTGGTTCAAGAGCGTGAGCCTGCTGTCGCCCCTGCCTGTGATCGAGAATGACTCGCTGCCCACAATGATCTCCATTTTTACAACAGAATCATCATCTTTCAGCTTGTGTTTGATCTTTTCGTCAATGTCAGCGCAGCTCTTGCTGGCCCGGACTCCTATTATGCAGTCCCCTTTCAGACTAAGGTGCTCGTCTTTCGTTACTTCGATAGTGCGGGCATGGAAGGACTGAACATTGGGGTGACCGAAGAATTGTATTTCCTCTTGAAGCACGTGAAGAGCGGCGCTGTGTCGATATTAAAATCAACCTTGAAAATCCGCCGAATGTACCGAGGTAAACTTAAATGGTACACTACAAAAAAAGTAGATCGAATTGTTACCAGCAGCAGCAGGCTATGACCGAGCCATTACTGTATTCTCGCCGGACGGCAGGCTCTACCAGGTAGAGTACGCCATTGAAACCGTCAGAAGAGGGACCCTTGCGATAGGGGTCAAATGCAAGGACGGCGTGATTCTAGGCGTTGAAGAGAAGGCTAGAAAACTCCAGATATCAAACGTAACTCAAAAGATATTTCAGGTAGACGATCACATCGGCGTTGCTGCGGCTGGCTATATTCCGGATGCGCGAACGCAGGTAGATCATGCCCGGTTTTTTGCTCAAAGTAACAGGCTCATCTATGACGAGCCTGTCGATGTTGAGGGAGTTGCAAAGAATATCGCGGACATGGCCCAACAGTTCACGCAGTACGCCGGTGTAAGGCCGTTTGGTGTTGCGCTCATACTGGCAGGTGTAGACAAGAATGGATCCGAGCTCTTTTTGACCGATCCCAGCGGAACATACATTGGCTATGACGCAGTTGCGATAGGAGCGGGCAGCGATCAGGTGACTGAATTTCTTGAAAAGAGCTACAAGCCAGAATTCGGGCTCGCAGAAGCTGCGTCGCTTGCGATAGAATCGATATATCTCGTCAGTGAAGAAAAGACCGGCACGAGACATCTAAAGATGGCGATAATTGACACGAAAACAAGGACAATGCGCAAGGTAGAGGACGAAGAAATAGACAACTATGCCGCCATGGCAAAGGAAAGGGCAGGCAAACGCGGCTCCTAAGCGATCAGTCAGGTAGAATTAATTTAAGGATAAACCAGATTCGCTTAATCCGGAAATGGTAGTAAAGATAGGCGCAAAAGCTCCCAACCTGCACGTTTCTTCCTGGGTTCAGGGCAAGCCGACGAATTTTGACAATGAAAAAGGCAATGTCGTCTTGGTCGAGGTGTTTCAGGTGAATTGCCCCGGCTGTTTCATTTATGGAATGCCCGAGACAATAGACATTTACAACAAGCACAGAGAGGAAGGGCTGACTGTCCTTGGCCTTGCGACAGCCTTTGAAGACTTTGACAAGAACAACCTGGAAAACCTCCAGAAACTCGTCACCACCGGAGAGGTCGTTGGTGAGACCCACCGGGCACTTGCACGGTACGGCCAGCTGAAAGAGGGCGGCAAGCTCCCGTACAAGATCCCATTCCCTGTTGCTATGGATCTTTTGAAGAAAGAATCCGGGCCCCTTACTGACAGCAAGGTCATGGATTTTGTTGAAGCTAACGTCCCTGACTTTAGGTCCTACAATGAAAAGGACAGGCAGACCCTAATCGAGCGCGTAAGGCAAATTTTGCGCACCAAAGAATATTCCGCGGCGACATTTGAGGAATACGCCCTCCGTGGTACGCCTTCGAGTATTCTTGTGGATAGGAAAGGCAACTTGCGGTCAACGTTCTTTGGATCGGATGGGTTTCTTGAGGGCGCGGTAAAGGAGCTGCTCAACGAGTAATTACCATGCCGGAAATATGGGTTGCACTGCCAGATTCTTCACTTTCTGATGAGCAGACAAAACGCGACAAGAGCATAAAAATAGCCCAGTTCGCCCGGACCTGCGCAATTTTCAGAGTAAAGCGCATTTACATCTACCACGACATGCTTTCGCAGTTTGAGAGAGAAGATCCTGACCTGCTAAGGACAATCCTTCGTTTTCTGGACACGCCACAGTACCTGCGCAAAATATTGTATCCAAAGATGCCCCAGCTCGAATACGCCGGAATCCTGCATCCGATCAAGGCGCCGCACCACAAACCTCCAGAGGACATAAAGAAGGTAAAGCCAGGTGCAATCAGGACCGCGGTCATTGTAAAGGTCAAGGGGCAGCTTTTTGTCGAGACCGGACTGGGCGGCCTCATCCCTTTCTCCGGTCAGGGCTTCGAAGGAAGGAAGGTCAATGTAAAGTTCACGGCGGCCTATCCCAATTTGCGAGCGGTTGAGGCGTCTCCGGATGACATTCATGAGTACTGGGGTTACGAAGTAAAAGATGTCGCATCGATAACCAAGTTGATCGCCAGTCTGGAAAATGCAGAGGTAATTCTTACTTCAAGGAAGGGAGCGCACTTTAAAAAGATGGAAACAAAGTTGATCGAGCGCAGCAAGAGCGTTCAGAATTTATTGATAGTTTTTGGATCACCAAAGCATGGCGTACATGAATTGATAGCAAAAGAAGGCGGCAGCATGAAACCGTACGACTTTGTTATCAACATGTTTCCGAATCAAGCCACGGAAACTGTCCGGCTTGAAGAAGCATTGTTAGGATCGTTGGCAATTCTCAACAGCTCACTTCCAAATTCAGAAAAACAGGCCTCTTCAAATAACTTATTAAAGGGAATATCGGAGTGATGCAGTATCTATGGGTCATCGCAAGTATAGCGCCCCAAGAAGAGGAAGTGTTGCTTTTCGGCCAAGGTCTCGAGCCAAGAGCCTGGAAGCAAGAGTCAGAACATGGCCACAGATGGCCGGAGAAAAATCCTCGCTTTTGGGACTTGCGGGTTTCAAGGTTGGCGGCATACACGTACTGACTATCGACGACAGAGAAAAGACCCCAAATTTTGGCAAGCAACTTTTGAACGCTGCGACGGTCATTGCAACGCCTCCCGTCAAGATTATCGGGATTCGCGGCTACAAAAAAGATCTCTACGGCGAGCATGCCATGTTTGATGTTTATGCAAAGGATCTTCCAAAAGAGCTGTCACGAAAGGTTGACGCAAAGCACGTGGAAGAGTCATTTGCAAAGGCAGAGTCAATGCTTGGCAATGCAAGCAGCATAGTGGCGATTGCTGCCGTATCTCCGCATTCCATAGGGCTATCTCAAAAGACACCTTTTGTCTTTGAAGTAGTGGTATCTGGAAAAGACGCCAAAGCACGCTATGACTACTTGAGAACCGTGCTTGGCAGGGAAATCAAGGCAAGTGACATTTTCCAGCTGGGCCAGAACGTTGATGTCTCGGGGATTACCAGAGGCAAAGGCGTTGAGGGCCCGGTTACCAGGTTTGGAATAAAGCGCAAGCAGCACAAGTCCAGAAAGAGCGTTCGTGCAGTAGGGACTCTGGGGCCGATTTCTCCGGCGGTCGTAATGTACACTGTTGCAAGGCAGGGCCAGCACGGTTTTCATCAGAGAACAGAGTACAACAAGCGAATTTTGATCATGTCGAGTACCGAAAAGGACGGCCAGAATTCGATAAATCCGTCCGGAGGCTTCAAGCACTTTGGTCTCGTAAACGGAGATTATATTGTAGTCCGGGGATCAGTTCCCGGTGTAGCAAAAAGACTGGTGAAGATGAGGCTACCGATACGCAACGTTCCAAAAAAAGTGCTTGAACCAAAAGTATTGGAGGTTGTCGTAGAGTAATGGCAAAGGCCAAGGTAATCGCAATTGGCAGCACGGGCAAGGAAGGCGAGATAGAGCTGCCTGCCGTTTTTGAAACTCCTTATCGACCCGAAGTTATTCACAAGACATATGTGAACTTGCTTTCGCATTCATATCAGAGACAGGGAAGGTACCCAGCCGCGGGAGAGATGGTCAGTGCCGAATCCCGAAACACAGGACTTGGTATAGCCAGGCTTGCCAGGGCAAGAGGCGAAGGATTTCCAAGGGCAGGACAGGCAGCAAGTGTCGCAGGTGTCAGGCATGGCAGGGTAGCTCATCCCCCAGAATCCTGGAAAAACATCTACAAAAAGGTCAACGAGAAGGAACGCAAGCTGGGCCTCTGTTCTGCCATTGCAGCGACTGCAAGAAGGGATCTAGTTGAAAAAAGGGGCCACAAGTTGGCAAAGAAAATTGAACTTCCACTCGTGGTATCAAATGGAATAGAGTCTATAGCAAAGGCAAAGGACCTGAAAAAGACTCTTGTCGACCTAGGGATAGGCGAAGATCTTGACAGGGCAACCGGGTCGCACAAGCCAAGATCCGGAACTGCCAGGAGAAGGGGCAGAGAAGCGCGCTCTGGAACAAGTGCCCTGGTTGTTGTAGGAAACGATTCCAATCTCGTCAATCTTTCAAGGACGATTCCCGGCGTAGACATAAAGCATGCCAGAGATGTGAGTGTCCTGGATTTTGCACCCGGCTCAAAGCCAATCAGGCTCACGATATTCTCCCAAAATGCGGTTGATTATATGAAAAATGTCAGGGCACCACATCACAACATTATGGAGCTGATAAACAAGTGAGCGACAAAGAAACTAGCCCTGAACCCGCAAAATTGGCCCCGGCTGCTGCACCAAAGGAGATGGCAGGTGCGATGACTGCCGAGGAAGCAACCACGCTGATAATAGCGCCTTATGTTACAGAAAAGACTTTTACTCAGATAGAAAAAGAGAACAAGCTCGCATTTATCGTCTCTGAGAAGGCGAGCAAGAAAAAGATAATCGAAGCAATACGCATTCTTTACGAATCTGAAATCGATGAAGTGAATACTGCCAGGACGATACGCGGCAAAAAGGCCTTTGCAAGGTTCAAGTCTCCGGAAGGCGCAAGGGATCTGGCCACAAAGCTGGGACTGGTGTAGTGGTCAAAATGGCATTTCTCGTTAGATTTAAAAGTGGTGTGTCGGGGAAGGAGTGAATGATATAGTTGGTACGCGAATTCAAGTTTAAGGGTTATACTCCTGAACAGCTTCAAACGCTTTCTATAGAAAATCTTTTACCGCTGCTTAACTCTCGGCAGCGCAGGTCGCTTGACAAACGCGTCAGCACCTACATGAACGACGACAAAAGAAAACTGCGAGAAAAAGTAAAGCTGGCACGCGAAGGCAAGTTGAAGGGTCAGCTCAGGACTCACGTCAGGGACATGATAATCCTGCCTGACATGGTAGGTCTAACTATCCACGTTCACAACGGAAAGGAATTTGCGCAGGTAAGCATCAAGCCAGAAATGATAGGACACTACTTGGGCGAATATGCCATAACCAACAAGCGCGTTCAGCACGGCGCTCCAGGTGTGGGCGCTTCAAGGTCCAGCCTCTACGTCCCGCTAAAGTGATTGACATGCCACAGTTCGGTTATTCTTTCCAAAATTACGAAAAAACAAAACACGTGCGCGCGGCGATGAGGGAAAAGGACATTTCGCACAAGCACTCGCGCGAAATTGCCCTTGCCATCAAGGGGCTGTCTATAGAAAAAGCGCGCGAATTTCTCGAGGGCGTCATTGCGCGAAAAGTCGCAGTGCCTTACAGGCGCTACAATAACGAGGTGGCGCACAGATCGAATATCCGTGATGGATTTTCCGCTGGCAGATTCCCGAAAAAGGCTGCCGGCGAATTTTTGAAACTGTTGGACAACTTGGAATCAAATGCAGAGTACAAGGGGATGGATCTTGATAGGCTGCGAATTATCAGCGCGTCTGTCCACAAGGGCACGAAACTGGAACGCTTCCAGCCAAGGGCGTTTGGCAGATCAAGTCCCAAATACGACACGCTGGTTCACGTTGAACTTGTAGGACAGGAGGCCAAGACAGAAGAATGAGCGCCGTAAAGAACGTGGTAAAAAACAACTACCGCAACATGGAGCTGAACGAATTTCTCGCCGCGGCGCTAAAGGACGCAGGCTACGGCGGCGTGGAAGTGCAAAAGACTCCGGTTGGTGCGAGAATAACTGTTTTTGTGACCAGGCCCGGGCTTGTAATCGGTCGCAAGGGAACCGGCATCAAGGATCTGATGGCAAAACTCGAACAGAAATTCGGTCTTCAAAATCCCCAGATTTCTGTTCTTGAGGTAATGAACCCCGAGCTTAACCCTGACATCATGTGCAACAGGATCGCTCAACTCATTGAACGCGGTACGGCGTTCAGGAGAGCTGCAATGTGGTCTCTTAATACTGTGATGAACAATGGCGCCCTTGGGGTGGAGGTCACAATTGCGGGCAAACTGCGGACGGAGCGGGCGCATTTTGAGAAACACACTATCGGCGTCGTGCCAAAGAGTGGCGACATCGCGGGCCATATCGTCAGGACCGGGATCACGCATGTCTTGACAAAAATGGGCTTGATGGGCATACAACTTAAGATTGCTTCGAAAGCGTCTATTCCGGAGGAATTTGAATTAAAGAACGGACCAGCAGCGCCCGATCAACCCGGTGTGCCGGCGGCGGTAGAACCAGCAAGCACAGAGGCGACACCGGTGGTTGCTCAGGAAGGAGTGAAGCAAGATGGCCAGGCTTAAGCTAAAGACTCTCCGTGAAATGAACGACCATGATCTTGCCGACAAGCTCGCAGAGCTAAAGGCAGATTTTGCCAAACTTCGGCTCGAAAAGTCAAAGGGAACGCTGAAAAAGCAGACTGCCAACCTGCGGTGGCTAAAGCGTGACATCGCCCGCATGATGACGATCCTTAACGAGAGGAAGGCTGCCGCGGAATGAGCGTTACTGCGGAGAACATTCTATCACACGAGATCATCGGTCTTGCGGTCAACATCGCAGAGTCCACTGATCCGACACTTTGTGGCACAGGCGGAGTCGTAACGTTTGAAACAAAGAACATGATTTCAATCAGGGATAGTTCAAGTCGTATTCTTAAAGTAGCAAAGAAAGCCGCGACAAAAATACAAGTGCAAACTGACGCTGGCGTTTGCTTTATAAGTGGTTCCTCTTTGATAGGAAGACCTGAGGATCGTATATCGCGATTATCTTGATGTGATGATTGATGGTAAGAAATATTGGTGTATCAGTCGTCTCTCCCCGAAAGACTTGCGAGGATGAGCTCTGCCCCTTTCATGGGACCCTTTCTGTCCGGGGCAAACTGCTTACAGGCATCGTTTCGAGCTCAAAGGCGAAAAAGATGGTCGTCGTATCACGCGAGTACCCGCGCTCTACTGCAAAATACAAGCGTTACCAGAGGAGCAGATCCAAAGTTCATGCGTATCTCCCCTCGTGCATCGATGTCAATGAAGGGCAGGAAGTCAAGATAGCAGAGTGCAGGCCGCTTTCAAAAACAGTATCGTTCGTAGTTATTGAGGTGAACATCAAGGATGGCGGCGGGAACTAAGTCAAGAGCGGTTTCCGCCAAGGGCGTAGAGGAATTCAGGCCCTATGTCACCAGGGCGCTACCTGTAACTGCAAACCTGGTGTGCGCGGACAATACCGGCGCAAAGATCCTGCGCATTGCACAGGTTACCAGATACAAGGGCAGGCACTCTAGACAGCCCGCAGCAGCAGTCGGCGATTTTGTTACAGTCACAGTAAAAAAGGGGCCAGCGGAACTGCGCAAGCAGGTTTTTGGTGCGGTAATAGTCCGACAAAAGTATCCCATCCGGAGGCTAGGCGGCGTGCGCGTAGTATTTGAGGACAACGCAGCTGTGCTCGTGACTCCCGAAGGTGAGATAAAAGGCACGGATATCAAGGGACCGGTTGCGTCTGAAGCCGCCGAGAAGTGGCCCAGGATTGCGAATCTTGCAGGGATGATAGTATAGCCATGGCAGAAATTAATCCGAAGCTAATCCACATGTCAAAGCACCAGCGCGACAGAATGATTTCAGCGCCCCTCGCTGATGGCCTGCGGGAACTGTACAAGAAGAGGACCGCCCGCGTAATAAAGGGAGATTCGGTCAAGGTCATGCGGGGCGAATACAAGGGAGTCGAAGGTAAAGTCGAAAGGATTAACACTGAACTTGGAACCCTGAATATTGAAGGGGTTCAGAGGGAAAAAATCCGTGGCGGCCAGGTAAAGGTGCCGATACACGCTTCCAAAGTCATGCTCATAAATCTAAGATTGGATGACAAGTACAGGGCAGGCAAGATTCAGGGCGAAGATCCGAAGGCCGTGCTCGCCAAGAAGAAAGAACGGAGGGAAGAGACTCCACAAAAAGAAACCAAAAAGGAGGCTAGTGAGTAATGGGCAAGAAAGGTGGCGACACCAGGATGAAGCGGCAAATGGCTCCGAGATTCTGGGACATCAGGAGGAAAGAGAGCCAGTTTGTTCTTAGTACGAAACCAGGACCGCATCCAAAAAAGAGATCATATCCTCTGGGCATGATACTGAGGGATGTATTGAAGCTGGCGGGAACAATGCGCGAGGCTGAACGCGTTCTGGTCGAAGGCAAAGTCAAGGTCGATGGCGTCACAAGATACGACGCGAATTTGGCGGTCGGGCTCATGGATGTTATCGAACTGTCTACCGGCCAGGTTTTCCGCATGGTTCCCAAGGATTCGTTACTCCTGACATCCATTGCGATAGACAAATCAGAAGGCAACATGAAACTGGTAAAGGTTACAAGCAAAAAGACAATCAAGGGAAAGAAAATACAGTATGGATTCCATGACGGAAAAACTATTACAAGCGAACAGAACCTAAAGGTCGGTGACAGCTGCGTGATCCAGGTTCCAGAAGTCCAGATAAAGAACCACATTCCGTTTGCAAAGTCGGCGACTGTTCTGATCATAACAGGGGAAAACGCAGGTCATATCGGAAAGGTAGACGACTTTAAGGACGGCATATTTTCACTGCCAAGAAGGGCTCTCGTTTCTTTTGAGGACCGGTCGGTGGAGTTGCCAGTGGAGATGGTCATGGTGGTGGGTTCGGACGGACCCGTCATGAAGGTGAGCTGATTAGATTGAGTCAAGCGTTGCAACAAAACACGATGAAAAAAATAAGCGTCGACAAAGTAGTCATCAATATCGGAGTCGGCAAGTCAGGAGAGCCGGTTGAAAAGGCCAAGAAGGCCCTTCTGGAGCTTACAGGGCAGCATCCAGCTGTCCGGGGTGCAAAAAAGACGGTCAGGGATTTTGGGATTCATAAGGGCGAACCAATAGGTGTCATTGTCACTATGCGCAGAGCCCCCGCGATAGAGTTCCTAAAGCGTGTCTTGGCAGCCAAAAAAAACGTGCTAAAGATTTCATCGTTTGATGGTTATGGCAATATTTCGCTGGGCATCCATGAGCACATCGACATTCCGGGGACAAAGTACAATCCTGATATCGGAATCTTTGGAATGGACGTGAATGTCACGCTGAGCAGGCCGGGCTATAGGATAGCAAGGAAGAGCAGGAAAAGCGCGAAAATAGGAAAACACCACCGAATAAATAGAGAAGAGGCGGCCGATTTCTTTACGCATGAATTTGGAGCAAAGGTGGAGTAGATGCCAAAGCCAAGAGAGTACGTAGAAACCGGCAGAAAAAAGCTCAACCACGGTAGAGGTACCCGGTGGTGCAGAAGGTGCGGTTCATATACTGGTCTAATAAGAAAGTATGACTTGATGCTTTGCAGGCAATGTTTCAGAGAAGTGGCCGCCAGCCTGGGGTTCGCAAAATACGAATAGGTGATATGGAATGCCAGCTCTAAACGTATTATCAAATCTTTTCACGACTATCTACAATAACGAGTCCAGACGCAAGAAG
>DATBMW010000075.1:0-7773 GCA_036554645.1 Nitrososphaera sp. | reverse complement strand
TCTGATTGCTGTCTGGTGCAGTGAGCCGTCGACAAAGTTGTCGACTTCTACTGAGGCAGCGATTGAACCCAGCATGATGACCATGATGTAGATTTTCTTTAGTCTCTGAATTTCGACTTCCTTTGGTATCAGTGCTGGCATCTGTGCCATAGGTATCCTAGGTCGTGTACCAGTATATTAACTTGCACTTCAGAATACAGTCAAGGTTATTCGAGAAATACTATTTTGTATCGTAAATTGCTGATAAAAGCATCAGATGATAGGGCTTTGGGCATAGAAATCATATCTGTTTGTTCATAAGCAATTATGCTAAGCATATCTGCTAAGCATAACTTTGTCCTGCTGTAAAAATACGAGGGCAGCTCAGTCAAATGCCTTCTCTTCACAAAGTCAGGATTAACTCTGAATCTTCACTGCTGCCGCATTGCGTAAGGCGTTCCGTATTTATTAATTATCTTCAAGCTTTGACAGTTTACATAGCGGAAAACGAAATTATTGTTCAAGGAATGGCTTGTAGCGCTCTACGAGTTCTGAAAGTGGGAACCTCTTTTTGCCCACAATCTTGATGTCAACTCGAACCTTGCTGTCCTTCACTTCGATTATGTTGTAACAATTCTCAAAAAAACCCCTGAATCGCGTCGACGAGACTGTGCCCGCATACGCAATGTCGAGCGTTCCCAGCCTCCAGACCCACGGTCTGTGCTTGTGGCCGCAAAGAACCAGGTCGACTTTTGATTGCAGGCATGCGCGAAGGCTATCGCCGGCATCGATGATCACAATCCTGTCGGTACCGGTGTCAGGAATCCCGATAAGATGATGGTGCATCGCAACTATCTTGACCTTGTTGGTGTATTTTGCCAGCGTCTTTTCCATCCAGAGGTTCTGGCGGTAGCCCACCTCACCTTCATCCCTGTCTGGCCGGGCCGTGCCAAGCGTCAGGATCACAGCGTCGGAAAACTCGTATACCTGTTTTGTCGGAAAGAATTTCTTGAACAGCAGATAGCCGGTATGGCGGTAGTCGTGGTTGCCTGCGAGTACGATGATATTCTGGCATGTGAATTTCTTGAGCTCAGTCTTTGCCCGCTCGAATTGAAAGAGCAGCCCCTCGTCAGTCAGGTCGCCAGTGACGATCATTGCGTCAGGCCTGAGCTTGTTTACCTCTTCGACCACCGCGTCAAAAGCGCTCTGGACAAAAAGACTGCCGATGTGAATGTCTGATAACTGTACTATCTGCAAAGCTGGAGTACAAGCACGCGGCGCATTATATAACACTGTGCGCCCAAAGCACTAATAACGCCCCCGGCCTGATCTTACCTGAGGATTGCCAAAGCGCAAGATAAAGGAGGCAAAGCCTGCAAGGCGGCTGGGCAAGAAGGAACTCTTGATAGTTCCAATCGCGATGGGTGCTGCCACTCTGGTCGCGCTCGTCATAATCCCCGCGTTCGCACCACCTCCTGCTCCATGGAGCATTTGCCTCAAGGGCCATGAAATTGAACCCTTCCAGCTCTACCCCCGGGTAGAAGTAATAGTAGATGGGAAAGCAAAGCTGCTGCCAGACAGCCTCGGCAAGCACCCGAGAGATGGCAAGGAATGCCTGCGGCCCATCCATGCTGACGAAGTTGGAAGCGTAGTCCACATCGAATACATCAGGCCCGTCACGTTCACGATGGACGACTTTATGAAAGTCTACAATGTTACGAATTCGATACAAGTCGTCGACAATTCGACCGGGTCAAACGTTTGGCAGACAATCAACCTTACCGACTACGACATAGAGTATTCGTATTATTCCGAGGAGGGCAAGTTCACCGTGGTGCCCAAGCCTTCCGATGTGCCACCGTTTCCTAAGGATAACATGATGGTCGCGCGAATGGAACTAACCAGCAAGTAGGAATAAATAGCGAAAAAAATCCCAGCGTAATTGATCCCAGATTGGCAAAGAACAAGACCGCAGCGGTGATCAGAGGCGATGGAACTGGCCCTGAACTAGTCGGCGCAATGACCAAGGTTTTGAAGGCCTGCAATTCCAGAGTCGAGCTGGTCCCATGCGACGCAGGATCAGAGTGGTGGCAAAAGACGGGCGGTAATTCATACATCTCACCCGAAGTCTGGAAGCTGTTGGAGGAATCTGATGCTTGCTTCAAGGGTCCCACTACCACCGTCCCTGTTCCAAATGCTCCGCGCAGCGTCGCAGTGAGCATCAGGCAGAAATTCGAGCTTTACGCCAACATCAGGCCGATAAAGACGTACAAGCATGCAGAAAAGCAGCTTGATTTTGTATGCGTTCGCGAAGCTACCGAAGGGCTTTACGCCGGCATTGAATTTCGGACAAGCGACGACTCGGCCATCGCCATCCGCAAGACTACTCGCAAGGGCTGCGAGCGTGTCGCGAACAAGGGATTCCAGGTCGCAAAGGAAAGGGGTTTTGACAAGGTTTTTGCGATAACCAAGCGAAACATACTCAAGGAAACTGATGGAATATTCTGGGCAGCAGTAGAAAATGCGCAGAAGCAGTTCAAGAACATCCAGGTCGAAGAATACTACATCGACAACATGACGCAGCAGCTGGTAAAGAACCCGGAAAGGTTCAATGGCAGCGTCCTGCTCAGCACTAACCTTTTCATGGACATTATCTCCGAGTGCGCCTCAGGACATGTTGGATCCATCGGCAACGTGTACTCGGGCAATTACGGCGACACCTACGCAATGTTCGAGCCTGCGCACGGCAGTGCGCCAAAGTATGCGGGACAGAACAAGGTAAACCCGGTCGCCACAGTCCTGTCGGGCGCGTGGATGGCCGAGTACCTGGGAGAAAAGCACGTCTGCGATGCCATCTTCCGTGCCACCGAAGACGTCATTAACGAGGGCAAGTACGTGACCTATGACCTTGGCGGGAGTGCTTCGTTATCCCAGATGGCAGACCAGATCGCGTCAAGAGCTGCCAAGAAACTAAGGTAGCGGATGGTTTGATCAGGGTATCAGGAATGGCTCTTCGATCTCATAGCCTTCCGGCAGAACGAGATCCATGTTGGTAATTGCGCGCAGCGCATACACTGCCATAGAGATCGCCAGTGCCGATATTGCCAGGAAGAATGTTCCATTATTCTGCTGGCGAAGGCTGTTGAGCGAAAGCAGAGCCGGAATAAACAGCGGCACAACATAGAACACCCTTGCCTGAATGTCGCTGCTTCCAAATAGTATCGGTATGGCCAAGAGAAATATCATTGACAATAATAGCCGATCAAATGCTTTCTGGTAGCTGCTGCGAAATACCCACAGTAACGCAAGTGCCATGATTACAGGATTGGAAAGAAATCCTCCAACATAGGAGCTGAATGTAAAGTCCAGAGCCTCCCAACGCGACAAAAAGTTGGTTGGGCTCAGCGTGTTTCCAGCCAGAATAGATTCCTGCGATAGACCTGAAGTGACCGAGAAAAGAGACGATTTCGCATAGTCTGCGGCAACACTTGCGACTATGACACATCCAAGGACTACACTGACTTTGAGAAGAATGTGTCTGTTTACGGAGCCAGACTTGCGCATCACGACAAACGACAGGATCGTAAACAGTCCAAGGGCGAGTACCAGATAGCCCCATGTATAGACATGAAATAGATTGGCAAGGGTGAGCAAGGCTAAAAGAACAGCCGCGCTGGCTGATAGCTTGCGCCAATCCAGTTCCCTACTTTTTGCATACTCTGAGATCCTTACTGCTACGACGATAGAAAAGAGGGAGGGAATCAAAGCAAGCCAGTTAGCCAGAATCCCGGCATACAGCCCCACAACTATCTGCGGCGACAACGCGGCGGCCATCGCAACTGTTGATGCGACGATGCCTTTTCTTCCCCGGATTGCTTCGACCAGAACTGCCGGACGTACAAGCCTGACCAGCAAGTAACTGCTTGCGACAAGTGCGGGTGCCAAGAGTACAGGCAGGAACCTGACGATGGTGGCGCCCGAAAGGCCCGTCGTATCCGCCAAGAACAGCATGAATAAGACGTTCAGCGGCCTGTCGCCTCCGTTAACGGCAAATACTGCAGAAATAATCTCGCCTGGTGAAGCGCCCTCTTGCCTCAAAACCTCCAGCTCTTCTAGCCACCTAAGGTAATGCCTTTCATCCACGCTTATCCCGCTGCCGGTCTGATTCACTCCCGGGAGGTAAGCATAGATCATGACGAGGACAGAGATCAGCATCGCTGCCAGCAGCACAGCCAATTCACCAGTCTTGTGCCGATACGACAGTCTGGTTGGCTTGCTGACCACCAGGTGCGTTGTTCCACTCGTTCGAGATCCGCGAGTGAGATCAGGATTCTTTGCTTCGATACTGCCAGGCAATTCTGTATTTTCCGCAAGCTGCTCTGGTTCTCCACTGTAGGCTTTTGATCCTCCCGGTACTAGTTTTCTAATGACCCCGGAAACAAAGTCCTTGTAAAGGAAAGAGAAGACCATCAGGACTAGCAACACCGGTGAGAGCAGGCCGAAAATGTGGAATAACCCTGACTCTAACTCTGCCAGCCTCCATGACGGATCGCTGTAGACTTCGGTCGTAAAAACCGGATACGACATCCACCTGACAAGTGCGCCCAGTTCTATTGCGGTGAGAATAATGAGAAAGATCAACGCGATTCGCTTGCCATCTAGATCTAATTTCGAAAGCAAGTTCGGCCGTGCACCCCGGAAGCGTGATCTGAGGAAGGCCTTTGCGGTGAAAAGCACGGCGACGACGGGAACCGTAGCCAGGCCGAGTACCAATACTGCCTGATCGAATCCGAACTGGGCGGCTGCCAGACCTGCCGCAAAGAAAGCTGTCGATGCAGCAATTACCTTTCTGGATGGAACAGATGCAACCACAAATAGCATCAATAAGCCGACTGCGACAATGGCGTCGGCCGAAGGTGAACCAAAAAGGGTTTCGTCAAATACCCGCTGGACGGTTACTCTATGGCTGGTTTCGAAATACTTGACAGATGATGTTGATAAGAGGAGTACTAGATAGACAAAAAGTAACGCCGAAAGAGATGCTGCCTTTAGATTCCTCTGAACATGCGCGTTGTGCAAAGCAGCATCACGCAACCGATCCCATTACGCGATCGTCGATGGGCCACCCGGGTCCGGACATCCTTTTCTAGCTATCAATCCGATCTATTTGGCTGTTCGTCAACCCTGTTCATGACAGACACTATGATGGAGTCGAGTCAAAAACCAGAGTGGCCCTTCTCGTTTACGCCATGAGGCAAATACAATTTCTGTGGCATAGAGACTCAGTGAGACGGATGCCAGAACATCCTTTCGTTTGTTTCTGTTCGTCTTTAATAGGTAGATATCTACCGATGAATAGGAAGTGCCTTGCTCCCCAGCTTTGCTCGACATGAGTTAAGATTCTGTGTAGTAGGTGCGATTACGCTCTTTCTGCTGGCAGCAGTCGCAATACCAGGCCTACATAGCGCAAGCGCTGACCCTACCATTATGATCTTGCCTACACCTTCCCACGCGAACGACGGGAAAGAGTTGGAAATAAGGATCAGAGCCGCTCTTGAAACAGGAAATTCTATTGATATGATAAGGATCACGCTTGACCCTGGTACGGCTGGTGAAAAGTTCTACGAGTTCGACATTAATGGCAGAGTGATCAGAGCTGACGCTGGATTAGCTGACGCGAACTGTCAAGCCAGCTTTGAGAGCGACGGCTATTCTGTTGGACCTTCCGTAGTCGATTGCAATGTTGTTCTCGATAAGTCGGTTCTGACTGCCGGCACTCACCATATAAGGTCAGAGCTGGTCTCGGAGATCGGCGTATTTGCTGACGATTCTGAGTACATGATAGCGACTGAATAGCAGCTAGTCAATGGTCATGTATAATGATACAGTTTAGACCCTGCCGAGTCAGAATGACTTTAGCGCGAAAAAAAGAAAGGAAAAGAGGAATGTTTCCTAGAACATTCCAAGGAACTTTTTCTTCTTCTCTTCCTGAACTGGTGCCTGCGCAATCTTTGGAACTTCACCAAAGGTGCTTTCGACGCCTGTCAGGACTACCATCACGCGGGCCTTGCCTTTCATGTTTGGGTCAACCCTTGCACCCCACACGATCCTTACATCCTGTGGCAGCGACCTTGTTACCAGTTCTCCCGCCCTTGTGACTTCTTCCAGGGTGATGTCATCGCCTCCCGTAACATGTACGAGTGCCCCGTGGGCCATTGACATGTCCTTCACGTCAAGGAGCTGCGTATCAAGTGCCATCCTTGTCGACTGCTCGATCCTGTCTATGCCGTCGTTGAATCCGACGCCGATAGCTGCCAGCCCTCTTCCTTCCATGATGGCTGTCAGGTCTGCAAAGTCGATGTTGATAAGCGACGCTGTCGTGATGGTCTCTGTAGTTCCCTTGATGAACTGTCCGACCAGCTCGTTGGCGACGCCGAGTGCCTGCTGTAGTGGCAGGTTTCCTGCAACTCTTGTCAGCCTGTTGTTGTCGATTGCGACTACGGTGTCACATGACCTCTGGAGGCTGAGCAATGCTTCCTTTGCCATTGTGTATCGGAAACGTTCTACTGCGAATGGCAGTGTTACGACGCCGACGACCAGCGCGCCCGTTGCCCGCTTTAGCTCGTCTGATAAAATCTGAATAGCTCCTGTTCCTGTTCCGCCGCCAAGACCCGCGCACAAGAAAACAATGTTTGCGCCCTGGACTTCTCTCAGTACTTCTGACAGGCTCTCACGCGTAGCCTGCATACCTTTCTCTGCGTAACCTCCACATCCCCTGCCCTGCGTCAGCTTTGGGCCGATAAGAATTCGCCTGTCCGCTTTTGTAATACCTAGGTGAGCTGCGTCAGTGTTAACAGCGATCAACTTGCCTCCCGAGATCCCCTTGCTCTTGATCCACGAGACAATGTTACTGCCTGCACCGCCTGCTCCTATGACACAAACCGTTGGCTTGGCCATTTCCATAGCTGCACGAATGGTCTCTTGCTCCATTACCGACTCTGGTGTTACGTTGTTTGGAAGTGAATGACTCATAGAGGGGAATACAAGCTGGTGAAAGTATAAACAATAGGGAGTAGCCTCCGCCTAATACAAAATGCATAAATAGTTGCAGCGATCGCTCGCTCTCAAGTTAGGCTGCTAACCTGACCGCCGGTGTTGCCAGCATGACCTCATTCGCCGACACGCCTGAAATCAGTTTCTGCAGTTCAGCTATTTTCTCAAGAGCTTGAACGCGTGCTGGCCGTTATTTGTCCTAAAATAATGCATGATCCAGAGCATTGCCAGGGGCTCGAGAAGCCGGGAACCTTCAATGCCGCCAATGTCAACGGCCTCCCAGCCAAATGACTTTAATATGTTGCTGACTGTCTCTTTGGCGTCGCCGTCATTTCCGCAAATGAACATCGTTGGCGGGCCGCCGGGAAACTCGGGTCTGAACATGTGGGTATTGCCAACGGTGTTGAACGCCTTGACAACCTTTGCGCGTGGCAAGAGTCGCTGCAGAGTTTCGCCTGCAGAATCGGTATGGCCGAGAGCCAGCTTTGGCGGCATTCCCTTTGAGAAATCGAGCGGGTTGGTAACGTCTATTACTATTTTGCCTTCGAAATTCTTTGGGTCTGCTGACCTGATAGCAGCGGCCGTCCCCTCCCAGAGGGTCGCGATAACCAGAATTTCACCAAACGCTGCTGCTTCTCCAAAACTTCCTGATGAGGCTTTGCTGTTGCCGTACTTTGATATCCATGACTGAACTTTTAGCGGGCTTCTTGTCCCTATCCTGACGATGTTCCCAGTTTCAAC
>DATBMW010000068.1:0-8566 GCA_036554645.1 Nitrososphaera sp. | reverse complement strand
GAGGCATCACAGCTGCTGATGTTCATGACACGTCTGGTCGCTTTATCGCAAACCTCCAGGAGGTCGCGATGTCAGAGAGACCGGTCGACAGTGAAGCGACTTTTGAAAGGCAGCCGGTCAGCGAGCAAGAACTCGAAACAGAAATTAGGCTCAGCGACGGGATCACTCCGTTTGGGCCTGCCGCTCCACTAAAAACCTTCAAGCCTTCTTCAACGTCTTCAGATCAAAGGATAGAGTCAACGTACTACGATAACGACCTCCGCGCTTCAGATGCTATTATTGACCTGTATGACCGTGGTGTGGAGACAAGCAGAATACAGCGAGTACTTTCCATCGGGATGCTTGGGCTGAAAAAAGGCCGCAAACTGGTACCTACACGCTGGAGCATCACGGCGACAGATGACATCATATCGAAAAGACTCGTTCAGGAAATTGAAGCAAATGAAACCACAGATCTTTTCGAAGTCACAAGGTACTCTCACCTCTCGAACTATTATTCTGTAATCCTTTTGCCCGATGATGTTTGGAGCTTTGAAATGACAGAGACCTGGCACACTTCGGATGGCCAGGTGGGGACTGGTGCAGACTACGAAGATGCTAGGGGACTTGACCACTACCCGATAATTGCCGGCGCCTATTTCGCGGCAAGACTTGCAGTCGCAGAACACCTTTCCCGTCGCCGCCAAAAGGCAGCGGCTCTTGTCATACGCGAAATCCATCCAGAATACGTCATGCCGCTAGGCGTATGGCAAATAAGGGAAGGCGTTCGCGAAGCCTTGAAAGAACTTCCTGAAACTTTCGAAACGTTTGCCAGTGCTCTATCGTTTGCGTGCTCGGGACTCTCTATTTCTGAAGCCGAGATTTTAAGCAAGAGCCGGCTATGGAGAAATCGCCACGACCAGTTGCGGATAACGGATTTTGCAGAATTCCCAAAGGGTCATATATCCGCGCGTTGATGATTGTCGTCGAGAATGAGCGAGGCTCCACCGGAAGAAGCAAGGCAGGCCGGAGTAAAGTACCTGGTGCCTATAAGGCAGGTCGAAAAAGCCATCAAGCTGACAGACCAGTCCAAGGCCGAGCTGCAGGCTTCTGGAATGATGGATGACAAAGGCAAGCTCAAAATCAAGGGAGTCAGCGCCAAGATGCTGAAGCGCATGAAGCTTGAAGCGGTCGACTGCCCGGTGCTGAACCAGGAGGTCGGATTTCTGCAATGCTACGTCTGCAAGAACTTTTTCAGCAGGACAATGGGCAAGACATACTGCAAGGGCGATCCGTTCTAGCAGCAAACAAAACTTCATAAATCCTGCGCGATTTGCCATTGCTCATTGAGCCAGCCAAAGGAGACCGGAATTACCGCTCAAAAGGACAAGGACTTTAGCGAGTGGTACACCCAGGTGGTTCTAAAGGCAGCTCTTGCAGACTATGCTCCTGTAAAAGGATTCATTGTACTCCGCCCTTATGGCTATGCGATATGGGAGTCAATCCGCGACATTCTTGACAAGCGATTCAAGGAAACCGGGCATCAGAACGGCTTTCTTCCCGTGCTCATACCGGAAAGCCTGCTAGCAAGAGAAGAGGATCATTTCGCCGGGTTCACGCCCGAGGTCTTTTGGGTCACAAAGGCGGGGGACAACGAAATAGGCGAGCGGCTGGCATTGCGCCCGACTTCTGAAACTCTCGCTTACTCTATATTTGCAAAGTGGATAACCAGTTACAGAGACCTGCCCCTAAAGATCAATTTCTGGAACTCTGCACTCAGAGCGGAAATCAAAGCCACCAAGCCCTTCATCAGAACCTCTGAATTTTTGTGGCAGGAAGGCCACACCGTGCATGCCACTAAAGAAGAGGCGGAGGAAGAAGTAATGATCATCCTGGACATCTACCGGCAAATGATTCAAGATTACATCGCAGTGCCTACAGTCAGCGGGTTCAAAACCGACAAGGAAAAGTTCGTTGGCGCAGAGTACACCACGACCCTCGAAGGCATGATGGCTGACGGGAAGGCTCTGCAGATGGGAACCTCGCACCACCTGGGCCAGAATTTCTCGAAGCCTTTTGAAATAAAGTACCTTGGCAAGGACACCCGTGAGCATTTTGCGTGGCAGACTTCATGGGGAGTCTCATGGCGCCTCATAGGCGCACTGATAATGGTGCATGGCGACGACAAGGGGCTAGTTCTGCCGCCCAAAATAGCACCAGTCCAGGTGGTAGTCGTTCCGATATTCAAGGACAGGGATGCGCAGCAGGTGAAGGCGCATGCAAGTCAAGTAGAGATGGAACTCAAGCAGGCCGGCATCAGATCGCACATGGACGGGCGAGACGAGTATACCTCGGGCTGGAAGTTCAATGAATGGGAGATGAAGGGTGTTCCGCTAAGGATTAACATAGGCCCCAGAGACATCGAGAAAGGACAGCTTGAATTTGTCAGGCGGGATACAAAAGAAAAGTCCTTTTCTGACAGAAAAAAACTCGTTGATACGGCATCGACGATGCTCGATCAAATCCAGAGGAACCTGCTTGAAAAGGCAACACAAATGCTTCGCGACAGGATTGTCAGTCCTGCCAGTTACGACGAGCTCAAGTCGATTGTGGAAAATACCGGCGGGTTTGCGCGTGCCGGCTGGTGTGGTCGGCAAGAGTGTGAAGAAAAAATAAAGGAAGAGACAGGAGCAGACATCAGAGTCGTACCTTTCGAGCAGGGTGAGATACCTTCCAAATGCATCTATTGCGGTCAGCCATCCAAGAAGGTTGTAATGTTTGCCAGAGCATACTAGAGAGTCTTGCTGATTGGTAAGCCTCGAAGATCTCTTTCCGTTCGATCCAGAACTTGGGTACCTGGGCATCCTCGTACTGAGCTTTGTCTTTAGCATAATTCCATTTATCCCCGTTCCCTATTTTCCCATCCTGATAACTGCAGCATTCAATCCAAACTTTAACCCGCACCTTATCGCCCTCTTTAGCGCCGCAGGTATCGTGGCCGCAAAGACCATCATATTTTTCATCAGCTATTATGGCCGAGCAGCGTTGAGCGACAACACAAAGAAGAGGATGCGTCCTCTGCAACGAGTCGTGAGCAGGTATGGGTGGCCGGGGGCATTTATCGCGGCGGCAACTCCGATTCCCGACGACATCGTCTACATCCCCTTGGGTCTCGCAAAGTACAGCCCGTGGAAGTTTGCAACAGCGACTTTTGCAGGCAAGATGGTCATGAACGAGGCAATAGTGTGGAGTTCGATATTTCTCGGCAGGCCCTTTGTTGAGGGCGTGCTGTCAGACACGACAGACACGACCGGCCTTGTCATCGCAGCGGTGATAAGCATAGCGGTGGTGGGAGTAATCGTCTACTATTCTCTTCGGATAGACTGGGCTCGAATAATCGGCAGGTGGTTTCCATGGGCAGTCGACGGTGCCGATGACGAAAAGGGAACTGATTACGATCATGGAAAAAAAGGCAATGCGTAAAGCTTCAATCCAACTTTCTTTCGGACTGAATGCCGCGATCTAGTTCCACGTCGATATAATCTTCGTTTATTCCCATCACACAGTCCGTGGCCACGGTCTTTATTGATTCGAATCTTATTCTGCCCTTGGGTATTTTTTCTGCCTTTTGCATCGCGGTCAGCTTTTCTTCCAGATCGGTTCTGTGATCATCGCAGACAACGGTGAGCATGTACTCTCCCTCTTCTGATGTTACAGAGACGACGTAGGAAGGGGGCAGCTGACATCCTCTCCCGTCCGCTCTAATGGAGCAGTGGTCCGGCAAGAGCACAATGCGTGCTGAACCGCTAAGCAATATAAAACTTGCAACCTGAACTTTGGTTTATAAAACGGCAATGACGCTGCTGGTGTGTATGGGTAGTAGAAGAAGAAAGACCTTGGCGAGGCCGGCCAGGAAGAGCAGAAGAGTCGATGGTCGTTGCCCAAAATGCATCACCATAGTAAAGTTCAATGTTTCGGGACCGGTTGGCGACGAGATCTACGAATGTACCGGCTGCATGTCAAAGTGGCATATCGACCAGCTATAACCGGCCGATAGAATCGCTCCGATAGCCGTAGGGAGGCGATGTCAAAATGGGAAATGTCCCTCTACTTTTCAGTGCCCGCCGTCCGCTTGAAGGATACTTCCTGTTCATGTTCCAGCTGTATTGTAGTGTGGCTGATGTTGAATTTCAAGAGTGCGCTGTTTACCTGCTGGAGGACCTTTCCTGACTGGCTCAGCATCTGGTCTTTGACAACAATGTGGCCGCTAAGGGCGTCCATGCCCGTCGATATGGTCCAGACATGAAGGTCGTGGACATCTACAACTCCCTCGAGCCTCATCAGAGTGTCCGTTATCTCCTTGATGTCCAGCTGTTTTGGCGCTCCTTCAAGCAGGATATGCGTGCTGCTCCGTACTATGCCGTATGCGCTTCTTGCTATGAGTCCGGCAATCAGGACAGCAGCGAGCGGGTCAACTATTGTGAGGCCTGAATAGTATGCTACAAGGCCAGAAATTATCACCGCGACAGAAGAAAGAGTATCATAAACGACATGGACAAATGCGCTGTGGATATTGATGCTTTTGCCAGCCTGACCACGCAAGAGAGTCATTACGAAAATGTTCCCCGCGAGGCCAATGGCTGCCACCGCAAGCATTACCGGAGCATCGATCTGACGGGGAGTTACCACGCGCTGAAATGCCTCAAAAAGAATCCAGACGGAAAGCACCGAAAGAGTAACCCCGTTGGCAAGGGCCGCCAGTACCTCCGCCCGGTGATACCCAAAAGTCATGATTCCGGAATGGCTTTTCGCGGCAAGAGTTATGGCCAGGAGGCTCAGTGCTATCGCCATTACGTCCGTGAAAACGTGCACAGAGTCGCTGACCAGCGAGATGCTGTTGCTGTAAACGCCGCCGGCGAACTCGACGACTGCAATGATCGCCGTGATTATCAGCGCGAATTTCAGCAGCGTTTTGGGCTGCTGCACGGCCGCATTCAATTGCGATTATTACCAAAGACTATGTTTTTACAGTTGCTACTGCTTGCCTTCCGACGCGGTTATCTCGGCGAGTGGAACCTGAGTGGGATTCTTGTACTTCACCACCTGGGACGCACCTTCCCTGGGATAAACGCCGTAGATGAGGCTGGCCTTGGCCACCGTGGAATCCTTTAGCGTCACCATTATTATCTGGTTGTCCCTTGAGCGCTCGAGCAGGACCTTGGACAGGCGCTCTGTATTCTGTGCATCCAGGTGGGCGTCTACTTCGTCCATCAGGTAGAATGGCGAGGGTTTCAATGACTGAAGTGCCAGCAGGAAAACGGTCGCCGCGATGATCTTTTCTCCGCCGGAAAGAGCGGTTGATTCGCGCGGGACTGTCTTGTTAGGGAACCGCACAAGCAGCATGACGCCGCTGGAAAATATGTCATCCTGGTTTTCTATTTCGAGCCACGCGGCGCCACCTGTCATCCTTTCAAAGGTAGCTCGAATGTCTCCGTCAACTCGCTGGAACGCCTCCATAAAGACATCCTTCTTTTCCTTCTCAATGTGCTGGATGAACGCAACTATGGAACCCCGCTCGTTTTCAAGCTGGTTTCGCCGCCCGGACATGCCCCTGTAGCCATCCATGACCTGGATGTACGATTCGTCGGCCCGCAAGTTGATCATTTTTTTGACGGATTCTTCTTCGGAGGCAAGCTCCTTGATAGCAGTCGCCACATCCATTTCGTCAAGCAGGTTCTTGTAGCCAAGCCACACCAGATCGTTTGTCAGGCGCGACTCTTCATTACTTAGATCAGTGACATCCTTGCGAAGAAGTGCAGACTCGCGCTCTATCAGGTTGTGCTCCTTGGAGAGTTTGCGTTCAGACTCTGACAGAGCCTTTATCCTTCGCTCGTAATCTTGCAGCACACTGTAGGAGTCCCCGGAAGAATCGATGACCTGCTGCTCCTGGTCCCTGAGTGCTCTTAGCTCTGTTTCAAGCGACAGAGATTTGGTCCGCATCTCTTCACCCTGTTTCCTCCTGTGTTCGAGCTCTATGGTTAGCCGCTCCTTCTCCTCATCCAGTTCGAGGAGCTGGCGGGACTCAAGCTCGGTTCGGCTCTCTATCCCGCTGAGCACTGCAGCCGACTGGTTCAGGGCGATGTTCAAGTCGTCAACCGCCTTGACTATCTGGCTCCGTTCAAGGTTCCTTGCCGCAAGTTCTGTCTTGCTCGACGATTCGTCGCCAATGCTATTCAGTCTGGTAGCAAGCGCAGCCAGCGAGGGTCCCAGGAGTGCCAGCCTTCTTGCCAGCTTGCCAAGCTGAGTGGACAGGATTTCATGTTCTGACTGGAAATCGTTTGAGCGCCCGACTGCCTGGTCGCTCTGCTCCTGCCTGGCGCGAAGCGACTCTCGCTCTGTTGCAATTCGTTCTTCCTGGCTCTTGAGCCTGAGATCGAGTCTTACCCGTTCAGCTTCAGATGCGGCGAGCTGCTCAGCTATCGCGCCGATCTTTGACTGTTTTTCGCTTATCGTCGCTGACAACTTTGAAAGCATTTCACGCAAGTCATCAACAGAATCGCCCAAGAGTATTGCGTCGGTCAGGTCGGTTATTCTGCTGCCAAAGTCTAGGGACATGGAGCCTCCGGCAGGTTCGAACAGCTCTCCTTCCACAGAGACTGCCCTGTATCCCTGCTTGGCAAGGGCGTATGCGCTCGAGGACGATCTCGTGACAACAGTGTCAGAGAACAGGAAGGAAGCCAGCTTTTTGTCATTGTCAGAAAAGACGAAATCCGACAGCCTCCCAATAATGCTGACATCGTCACTGGGCATTTCAGGTCTGGGCCTGAACCTGGCAACAACGTCGCGGGGTATGATGCGCAGGCGCGGAAGCCTGCGCTCCTTTGCGTAGGCCGCAATCAGAATCATTGACGCCACGCTATCAACGACAAAGGCCTTCATCCATTCAGAAGCAGCCGCCAGGACCGCGCGCTCATAATTGCCGTCCCATCGTATCAGGTCATGAACCAGGCCGTCTATTCCAAACTTTTCCGCGTCTTTCATCAATTCCGCTATTGCCAGATCCTCGTTCATGGCGTTCTTTGCAATGCTGGCTCTCTCTTCGAACTTTGTTGCAAGAGTGTCGGCCCGGGACAGGAGCAGCGAAGAATCAGAGATCTCGCTTTCTAGATCCTTCTTTGTTTCTGCCAGCTGCTCAAGTAATCTGGTAGTGTCCCGCAGGCTGGCAGCGTCCGCGTCAATAGAAATTGAATTATCCGAAATTATCTTTGCCGATGCCTCGATCTCGCGTTTCAATTCGGCCAGCGATTGTTCATTCGCGTTCTTCTTGTACTCTAGCGTCTTGAGTTTTTCTTCCAGAGTTGCTGCTTCAAGCTCGATTCTTCCCTTAAGCGACGACATTTTGGCCAGCCGCTTTTCGAGCCCCTGCCTGATGGACGCGTATTTCGCTAACGCGGCGCCTATTCTTTCCACATCTGCGTCAACGGCATCAAGTTTTGTCCTCAAGCCCGCGATGTCTCTTTTCTTGTTGTCCGCTGCCGTCTTTAGCAGCTCCGCTTCGCTTCGCATGCTCTGGGAGCGTTCTACCAGAGTCTGTTTGCTTGTCTCGATAACGGGGATCCTTTTTTCGATCTCTCCTATTCGCCGCTCGGCCTCGCCGAGCATAGCCTTGGTTCGTTCTGACTCGTGGACAATGACAGAGAGCCTGCTTGCCACTTGGGCCTTGGCCTTGTTCGCCGCATCTACTTCCTGAATGAATTTTGTTTTTTCGGCATCGAGTTTCTCGATCTCTTGCCTCGTTTGGTCCAGCTGGCCCGACAGCAATCCAGATCGCTGGGAATTGCCGTCCAAGATTTCATTGCTGGTCGACAGTTTCTGCCTGACCCTCCTGATGCTGTTTGAAGTCTGAACGGCCCGAAATCTCTTGAGCTCTGAGCTAATCTGCTCGTACCTGAGCTGATCGTTCCTTTCGGCCTCAAGCTCGTCTATCCTCTTTCTGATCTCTCCCATTCTGGCAAAAGCCACCTCAAGCCTCCGATCGGCCTCGTCTAGCTGCTTGATGGACTCTGCCTTTTTCTCGTCAAAGTAGGACAGGCCAACGATTTCCTCAATAATTTTCCTGCGTTCTTCAGAGTTTAGCTCCGAGATTCTGGTTATCATTCCCTGCTGGACGATATTGAGCTTGCTTGGCGCCGCGAGAACCACTTCAAGAAGTTCCATGATCGCGGCCTTGGCAACTGGCTTGCCGTTTAGCGAGTATTTGCTCTCGCCGGTTTCGCCCTCCATCTGCCTGGTAAGGGTAACTGTGTCAGAGTCAACGGGTATGCCCCTATCGTCGTTCTCAAACGTCAGGCTCACCCTGATGAGCCGGTGGCTGCTGTTCTGGCTGTCGTGGAATAGTGACTGCATCTTGTCGACTCGAAGGGTCTTGGTACTATTCTCGCCTATTGCGAACATGATAGCGTCTAATATGTTGCTCTTGCCAGAGCCGTTTGGGCCTGTTACGGCTACCAGGCCTTTGTCAAAGTTCACTACCGTATTTTTGAAGCCAAAGGACTTGAAACCGTACACTTCGAGCTTTTTGATGTGA
>DATBMW010000034.1:0-15340 GCA_036554645.1 Nitrososphaera sp. | reverse complement strand
GCGGTTTGGTACCTCGATGTCGGCTCTTCCCATCCTGGTTCTGCAGCAGGAGCCAAGGGTGGGGCTGCTCGCCCATTAAAGGGGAACGTGAGCTGGGTTTAGACCGTCGTGAGACAGGTCGGTCTCTGCCTGACAGGGGCGCGGTTGTCTGAGGGGAAGTTGCCCCTAGTACGAGAGGAACAGGGCAGCGCAGCCTCTGGTTTATCAGCTGTCCGACAGGGCACGCTGAGCAGCTAAGCTGCTTAGGATAAGTCCTGAAAGCATCTAAGGACGAAGCCTTTCCCGAGAAAAGACAGCCTTCCGTAAGGAGAAGGGCGGCTATAGAAGATAGCGTTGATGGGATGGAGGTGTAAGCACCAAGCTTCGGCGAGGTGTTCAGCCTGCCATTCCCAATAGCCCAACGCACTATACTGGGATTGCTTGCGCCATCTTGATTGGTGGTAAGCCACCGAAAAGGTGGCAGCAAGCGCACCACGAAATGCGGCTTCCGGAAACACGCAATGAACTGCCGTAACTGTGATCCAATGCATGACGGTCGCGTCGTTTTTTATTCAACGAACCATTAAATCAGGGATTCTAAATCCCAGCTAAAGGCAATGTCGATAGTTTGCGTATCGCACAAAGAAGATGCCGACGGGATCTGTTCTGGTGCAATAATCAAGGCTGCAGTTGACGCGTCAAAGGTGGTGCTTGTCGATTATTCCAATCTAATAGTAAAGCTTGAGAAGGTTGTTTCTTCTTCTGACAAGATAGGTCAGCTGTTTATTTGTGATCTGGGTCTGTCGAAAAAAACCGAGCAGAAATTTGTAGAGCTGCTATCAAAGATAGCTTCTTCGGGTACAGAGGTGACGTATATCGATCACCACGACATCAGCAAGGAAACTGTGCAGGGGTTAAAGAAGGCAGGAGTCACACTGGTACACACAATCGAAGAGTGCACCAGCGTCCAGGCGTACGCCAGGTACAGGAAAAAATTGCCGGCCCACGCTGCTTTTTTCGCGGCCATGGGCGCGCTCACGGACTATATGGAGACCAAGCCAGTCGCGTCTGAAATCATGCCCAGGTTCGACAGGCAGTTTCTGATGCTTGAAGCCACGGCTCTTTCCTACATGATCTCTGCGAACCAGCACAACGACGAATTTCTTGTCAAGGCAGTCGACACGCTGGCCAAGATGAAATATCCGCATGATGTCAAGGGCGGCTTCGAGATCGCGGAAAAGTATGCAAAGAGCGTGGCCAAGGCGGTGGAGACGATACAGGAGTCGATAGTAAAGCTGGACAACGTGGCCCATGCGCCAAGCACCGTGGACCTGTCGTCGAGCATGGTCGTCAATTTTGTCCTTGGATCTTCTGGCAAGCCAGTAGCGATGGTTTACAAACTGAAAAACGACATACATTCCTACATCTTTTCAATACGCGGAGCTGCAGAGTGCAAGATCCACCTTGGCCGGCTTGTAAACGAAGTCGCCTCCAGCCTTGGCGGAAGCGGAGGCGGTCACGACAGGGCCTGCGGCGCGGTGATCCCGGAGGACAGGCTCGAGGAGTTCATAAAGACGGTCGACAAGCGGGTCGGCTAGCGAAGCTCTGTGATAAACTCTACTTCGACAGCGCTGTCAAGAGGAAGGCTGCTTACTCCGACTGCGGCCCTCGCATGCCTGCCATTGTCTCCAAAGACCTGGACCAGAAAATCCGAAGCTCCGTTGACAACCTTGGGCTGATCCGTAAAAGACGGATCGCAGTTGACGTATCCGGTCACCTTGACAAACCGTGAAATCCTGTCAAGGCTGCCTAGCGCGTGCTTTAGTTGCGCAAGGCCATTTATTGTGCATAGCTTTGCCGCCAGCTGCCCGTCTTCTATGCTCAGGTCTTTTCCAACTTTTCCTTTGTATTCGAGCTGCCCATCCTTTATTGGGATCTGGCCTGCGACGAACACCAGGCTGCCAGTGACGATGACAGGAACGTAAGAACCGGCGGACGCCGGGGGAGCCGGCAAGACGACACCGAGGACAATCAACTTTTCTTCGATCATGGCCAAGTCTTGGGCTCCCTGCGTATTTATCCTGTCGCAAAAGCGAATATTTTTAAAAAGCATTATCCAGAGATCTGGTAGAGAAATGTGCGCCCATCACGAGGAATCTTCAGGTGGCTATTACGGCAAGGACATGAAGATAGTCGCGTGGTCGATTCTGGTGATGGGGATATCCCTTGCGATAATCATTATCCTCTGGGCCTGGTTCGGATACATCGGCCCCAGATTCTCAGATGAAGTGCTCCTTGAACAGCAGGTAACGCTGAGAGAGCAATACGGTCTCCCGCCGGCTCCGGTGGTAACAGAAGAAGAGGCGCAGATACCGCCTTCACTCAGGGGCAAGTAATTACAGCAGGTCTTCGTCTATCTTTTCAATCTTGTCAACGTACTGAAGACAGTCGCAGCTAGAAACAAGGCACTTTCCGACCCGCAAGATAGACTCTGATCCCAAAGAGTTGAAATCATGCGCCTGGTGAGTATGATGGCATCGCAAGCAATTCATGATTGCAATATTGCAATCAAAGATCGTTATATGTTTTCACCATAAACCAAATCATTTCGATCAGGTCAAAAAAACAAAGGATTATAGAGGAATTAGCCAGCACGTTGCTACGCTCATGGGCGAAACGAATTATGAAAGCAGGACTGCAAAGTCCAGGCGCCTCTATTTCCGCTCTTCAAATGTTTTTCCGGGTGGCATAAACCACAACATTCGATTTTTCCAGCCATATCCGTTCTTTGTCGACTCTGCAAAGGGCAAGCATCTCTATGATATCGATGGCAACAAGTTCACTGATTACTGGATGGGACACTGGGCGCTCATTCTGGGTCACTCGCCAAAGCCTGTCGCGGATGTTCTTGCTACGCAAGTGCGCAAGGGCACGCTATTTGGTACGGTAAACCAGGTAAGCGTCGAGCTGGCGGAAACGATCCAAAAACTGATGCCAAGGGCAGAAATGATGCGGTTTAGTACCACCGGCTCTGAGGCGACAATGTACGCGGTCAGACTGGCAAGGGCCAGGACTGGAAGGCGCGTAATCGCCAAGGCGATAGGAGGGTGGCATGGGTTCAACACCACCCTCATGCAGACTGTAAACTATCCTTTCGAGTCAGAGGAAGGGCCTGGGCTGATTCAGGACGAGGGGCAGTACGTCGAATCAATACCATTTAACGATCTAGAGGCTTCGCTAAAAGTCCTCGAAACAAGAAAGGACGACCTTGCGTGCATTATCATCGAGCCCGTGCTCGGGGGCGCCGGTTGCGTCACGCCTGAGGATGGATACCTCCAGGGTCTGCAGGAATTCGCCAGGAAAAACGACAGCCTGTTTATCCTAGACGAGATAGTCACCGGCTTTAGGATGTCTCTTCGGGGTGCGGCTAGCATTTACAAACTAGAACCGGATCTTTTCACCCTTGGCAAAATAGCCGGGGGCGGGCTTCCAATAGGAATCGTGTGCGGGAACAGGGAAATAATGTCGCTTGCGGACCCGATTTCAAGAAAGGACAAAGAGGCCCGATGCGCAATAGGCGGAGGCACCTTTTCAGCAAATCCCCTGACAATGTCTGCCGGCCTTGCCACCCTGAATTTTCTCAGGAAGAATCCTGGTGTCTACTCAAAAATAGACAAGCTTGGCAGCATGGCAAGAAAAGGACTGGAAAAAACATTCTCCGAAGGGAATATTCAGTGCAAGGTAACGGGTGCAGGCTCTCTATTTCTTGCACACTTTGGACATGAGCAAGTCAGGAATGCGACCGATGTCGCTACATCCGACAGGAGCATGCTGACAAAGTATCACATGGCGCTGATGGACCATGACATTTTCTTTTTGCCAAACAAGATGGGGGCTTTTTCATATGTTCATGAAGAGAGCGATGTCAAGAAACTCTTGACAGCCACACAAGAAATAGTCAGCTCGGGAATTCTGCAAAAGAAAGCATAAGTCGGGACTGAAAAAGTCTTCAAGACTTTTGAATTGCCCGCACGCCAACACTTAAAAAGCGGAAACAGGGAATCCTACGCTCGTATATGCCTGCCCGGAAAAACACCTCGCGCAAAAAGCGATTGATGAAGGCCACAAGGCAGAACAGGCCGGTGCCGGCATGGGTAGTCATACGAACGAACAGAAAGGTGAGGACCAACCCCAAGCGAAGGATGTGGCGCAGGTCCGACGTAGATGTAGGTTGACAAGATATGGCAACAGTTGAAGACAATCTCACACGTGTTTACACTATTAATCTCGGCAGGGCATGGCTGACGCCCCAGTACAAGCGCACCGACAGGGTTGTCAACATCATTAGAGAATTTGCCGAGAAGCACATGAAAAGCGACGAGGTAAAGCTGGACCAGGATCTTAACAGGCAGATATGGTCCAGAGGAAAGACCAACCCTCCAAGAAACGTCAGGGTAAAGATGACGAAGGACGAGGACGGCATAGTCACTGTCTCGCTCTACGAGGATTTGCCGGCTACTGAGGAGGCGCCAGTCGAGGAAAAGAAAGTAGAAGCAGAACCGGCCGAAGTGGCTCCGGTTGCTGAGGAGCCTGCGCCAGAGGCAAAGGCGGAAGAAAAAACCGAAACGCCCGCCAAATGATCGATGTCTGCCCTGTGTGCTACAAGTTTCTCCAGTCAGTCAATGACCCCAAGAAAATGAAGGAGATCAGGCTAATTGGCGAGGTCAGATATGCAAGAGCATCTATCACAAAAAACTGACTGACCGATAGGATTCTATTTTCGTGGAAAATGGCAGGTTTCGCAGGTCGCATACGTCTCGCCGTCAAGATGATTAAAGTGAACCCCGCAGGACTTGCAGGTATGGTGGATGTCACGGTAGCCGTCAGAAGCAGTAAAACTGTTGCTTTCGAGCGCCTGGCTCTTGCACACTATGCACCGGCAGCCGCATGAAATCACGAGGCCGATGCGCAAATTTGCAATAAGAATCTATTCGATGTTTGGAATGGCCAAGTCGATGTCTGGGGCCGAGTCGAGATCATCCCAGTCAAGGACATTTTCTTTTGGGATAATGTTTCCGAGAGGATCATATCTATCGAACCTGGTTTTCTGAGGGGCTGATGCCACGAGATGAACGCGCACGCCGTCTGACGCCATGACTGACGACATGGCTACCTCGGTGCTTCCCTCCTCCCTGAACATTCCCTGCACATAGCCGGCTATTCTGCCCAGTTCTCCCACCGGAACCCTGTCTCCGCCCATCACGTAGACCATGGCCCTCCTGATGCTCGCTGGTTCGGGCACATCCTGGTATAGCATGGCGGCAGAATCACGCAGGGAGGTTTCAGAGTCCGAGCCCGCCTTGCCGGTGCAGAGGACGTTGAGTTCTGACCTGATTCCGCCTGCCGAGATCGAAGAAATCGCCTGAATGATGGCGCTGTTGATGAGGCTGTAGCACTCTTGCTGAGGCAGCTCGGGGTTGTTATCCAGAAAAGCGTCATTGTCCATGACGATTACAGAGTCGGATGTTTCCCGGAGGCGCCTGAGCGCAATGCCTGATCCAAAGATGCGATCCTTCTCAAATCCGAAGGGCATTATGGCTATGGCTATGACTGTCGCGTTTTCCTGCTTTGCTAATTTGCAAACAACAGGCGATATGGCTGCTCCAGAGCGGCCGGCAAGATTTGAGACCACAATAATTGTAGAGTAGCCTCTGATGGCAGAGCCGATCTCGTTCTCGCGAAGCTGGGCAAAAGATCGCAGCTTGCCACTTGAGGGGTTGACCCAGCCGGCAGAATCGAGCAAGATAGAGCTGCCGATTTTGTCAGACAGGTCTTTCCTATCGTTGCTTATGAAAAGACATTTGCATCCCATGTTCGAACTTGCTGCTTGTGCGATTTTGCTGCCAGCGCCGCCGATGCCGACGAGCAGCACAGGATTCCTTATCAAAAGATCGTTCATACTTTTCCCCGAGCTCCCGTCCACAATACATCGGGTCAAGTTAAAAAACTTTGGTGATTAAACAGAAGCTATGCATGACGTAACAAAGTTTAGCTTGGCTACAGAATTGTTTTTGCCTTCAATGAAAATTTGGAAAAATCGTGGACTTTGATCCGTTTTGTTTCGCCCAGCGGAGCAGGATCCTTTTCGTCCAGCATTACAGATTTGTACGCGTAGTTGCGCCCCTGCGCGGCTCCGTTTTTTATTTCATCGATAATGATCTCGCCCTGCCAGCCAACCCACAGGGAATTGCGCTTCCGGGCGATATCGCGCGCAAGTGCGTGGAGGCGCCCGGACCTGTCCTTCGCCACTTGAGAGCTTATCCTGTCGTCCTTCCAGGCAGCCGACTCTGTCCCCGGGCGTGCGCCGTAGCGAGAGATGTTGACAGTGTCAGGCTCGGCTGTTGCGACGAGGTCGAGAGTATCCTGAAAATCCTCCTCGGTCTCTGAAGGAAACCCCACAATGATATCGGTAGAGACTGCCATCTCGGGAATCGCTTTCCGAAAGGCACTGACTGCGTCCAGAAAGGTTCTTGCCGTGTGGCCCCGCTTCATTTTTCTCAAGATCCTTTCACTCCCACTTTCCACCGGAATATGGAGAAACTTGAAGAGCTTGTCATTTCTTTTGAAAGTGTCTACAAGCGAGTCGAGCATCTCCGGGACGTACATCGGATTCATCATTCCAAGGCGCACCTTGAAGGAACCCTCGAGAGAGCAGCATGAATTCAAGAGCTCTACAAGGTTGGAGCCGATGTCCTTGCCGTAGCACCCATTGTCAGTCGATGTTAGCCAGACTTCTTTGCATCCATCGTCTACGTCATCTCTGATCTGTCTCGTGATGTCACCGATTCTGTAGCTCCTGAGCCAGCCCTTTGCTAACTTTGTCTGGCAGAAAGTGCATTCGCTCATGCATCCGCTCGCTATTTCGACAATGCTCACAACGGGATTCATTCTCAACCGGGGCACGTTTATCTTGTCTCCGGCCGAATCTTCTAATGCCACAAGCCGTGAGCCCGATAATGCAGAGGATGCCACTTCTACCACCATGTCAATTGAATGCGGTCCGAGAAGGCTTGCGCTTGGGCTCAATGCCTCGACTCTTGCCCGGTCTGCTTTTGGCAGGCAACCAGCAACCACGAGTGGCTTGCCCGAACGCGTCAGCGATCTGATCCTGCTTAACATCTTGTGTTCGGTCGCGTCCTTGACAGAGCATGTAACAACCAACCCGAGCGCGCTTTCACTGTGACTCCCGGCAATGTCGTAACCCGCACTCCTAAGCAGCCCGCTAATCATTTCGGAATCAGCCATGCTTGCAGAACATCCGTAGGCCTCAACCCATACCTTGGGTCTTTTTCCTTTCTCCCTTGTTTTCAACCTGGAGATAGACTCTATCAGCTCCGGCCTGAGCGACCCTGCAATCATGGCAGAATCGCACTGAGCCGTGCATGACTTAAAAATGATGCTTTTTCAAAGGGGAACATTACTTGCGCTCCGGCCTGTTTCTGGTCCACAATTCGGTCAGAATAGAAACGTACCGGGTTACTAGTTCGCCAGACTCCATCGTTTCACGGTTTTTTTCGAGGTCGTTTCCAAATGCAATCATCAGGGTTTTCGGCATCTTTAGGTATTCGTTCATGAATATCAAAAGGGAATAGTACATGAGCTTCATCACCTGCTCGCTATCGCCATCCGTGATCTTCATATCGGACATGACGTTTGATACCACCTGTGAGAACTGTGCGGACAGCATGGCCTTCTCCTCTTTTTCATTCTGGAATCTTATCACACCCATCTGGAGCAGGTCTTCGATTGCCGACGCCGTCCTCTCGAGCCGCTGATTATGATCGTCTGCCATGCCGCTTTGTGGGCAGCAAACCTATTTTAGATTGTTTGTCAGCAGCCGGTATTCCGATACCAAGCCGGGGTCAACCACCCCCTGGACCACGTAGGGGGTGCCGTCTGACAGCTTGATGTCCATGGCGACGGCGCTGTAGGGAATTTCAAACTTTTCCACCTTCTCCTGATCCGCGACATCGAGAAATCTCTCGATCCTCTCGCCGCAGGAAAAACCATAGATTCTAGAGATACGCCTGTGTCCTGAGCCGGCGGCTCTGCCGCCCGCCGAGCCGCGAGATTCTTCGACCATGAGGATATAGATCTCGTTCCTCGAGGGCTTGTCCAAATGGACTTCGTCCTGCGAGACCACGAGTTTTCGCTGCGGGAGCCTCAAGATCTCGTCTATCGACTCTGACATCTGGCCGGACAAGTCTATGCGGCCTATATTATTTCTTGTAACGACTAATGAGGTTCAGGACACGAAACATGCGCAAACATAAATAATTGAAATGCCCTATCGCTGATCGCATTGCCAAGAGACGAACGGTACTGGCAGCTCAAAGAATCCGCAAAGTGGTCGCTGGAAGTGGACGAAAGGAGGCGCGCAATCAAGGAGCTGGTTAGCGGCTACGGCATGGACGCAATACAGGCAATAGAAGAAGTCAAGGACGTATCTGCGTATGATGAAATAAAGAAGGCATGCATTGAGGCGATAAAGTCAGCAAGAAATGCGCATTCTCCAGCTGCGCATCGAAAAAAGAAAAAATCTAGAAAGGCCACCAAAAGAAAGTCAAAGCGAAAGTCATCGCGTAAACCGTGATTTATCGCCGATCAAAATCTGAGCCGAATTCGCAATAGATATAATGTCTCTAGCCACAATCATTCGCATGGTCAAAACAGCATCGTCACAGGTTCTCAGGACAGGGAGCAGCGCTCCTGACTTTACACTGAAAGGCGTTGATGGCAAGTCGCACTCTCTGCGCGACTATGACAGCAAAAGCACTCTTGTGGTTTTCATCTGCAACCACTGCCCCTATGTGAAGGCAAGGATAGGCGACCTAGTCGCATTGCAGGGCAAGTTCAAACCGTCAGAGCTTCAGGTAATAGGAATAAACAGCAACGATCCGAATTATCAGGACGAAGGATTCGAAAACATGAAAAAGTTCGCCAAAACCTACGGCGTGAACTTTCCGTACCTTATTGACGATAGCCAGCAGGTTGCAAGGGACTATGGGGCGGTCTGCACTCCCGATCCGTTCCTGTTTGACGCAAGCCGCGCGCTTGCATTTCATGGCAGAATAAATGACGCGCTAGAACCTGAAGCCAAGCCAAGGGTGCCGGTGATGGAAAATAACGTGCGCAAGCTGCTCATGGGAGAAAAGTTGGAGAATGACTTTGATCCGTCCATAGGCTGCTCTATAAAATGGAAGAGCTAGCCGTACTGAAATACGATTCCCTTCTCCCCTCTTGGGTGGTGCCACTCTGTTTCTTTTGAACATGTGCCACATTCTATGCAGGCTTCGTGCTGGAGAGTCACGTCCTCTCCTTCAAGGCTGTAGCAGTTTGTTGGACAGAGGGTTACCATCTTTTTCATGAACTCAGACCTTGGTTCTAAGACCTTGATGTGTGAGACCCGGTCATCGTCGTACTTTAGTCTTGCAACCCTCTGCGCCACCGTTGGAATGGTCGGCTCATAGGTGGCGCTGAGAGGCCGGCCCATTTTCTCGGCCAGCTCGATTGGAACCTGCACATAAGTGTCTTCAGACTCTACCAGTGGAAGCAACCTATCATAGCCCAGTATGTTTGCCAGACCCACGGCAAGCCCCCGCAGAGTTCCACTTGACATCAGCTTGAAGACCATCCCGTACCTCTGTCCGATAATGTCTTTGGGAACGTCCTTTGTGGCGTCGAGGAAGATTTTCAAATAGTCCTTGTCGATCTCCTTCATGTCCCGGGTGTATGGGCTCTCGTCCACCAAATTGGCATAGTACTGGCCCATGTATTCGGGAGAGAAATTGCCCCTGTCGATCGCTCTTGCCGCCGCGTTTGCGGCGCGGACTGCATCGTCAATGCCAACATTGAGCCCCTCTATGCGCGGCCCGATAAACACGCCCCTCCCCGCGGCGTCGCCTATGAAGAGGATGTTCTTGTGGTACGGCTTTTTCATCATGCACCGCTTGCCGTCCGGCACTAGCTTGGCCGAGTATTCCAGCTCGACATAGTCCGTGACAAACCTGGTGTAGTACTTTGTTGTGAGCTCGTTTCTCACAAAGTCAAGCCTTGCCTTTATTTCGTCCTCGGACTTGTACTTGCCGGTCTGCACCAGCGCTTTCCTTGCACCAGGCGAATGGTATGCGTCGCGCAGTTCATTCCACGTTTTTGTCAGTTTGCTTACCGCAAAGCGAGCCCGGAGCTGCTCCTCCTTTGGAAGGTTTCGGTCGATCTCCTCCTTTACCGCGACTTCGTCCTTGATGAATTCGGAAACCATAGGATTTTTCAGCAGGGCGTTTACGAGCTGGGAGGGCTCTACTGGGATGCGCATGAGCGAATCATAGTGGTACACCGCTCCGACCGACAGAGTATCCCGGTTCGTATAGACAAAGCCTCCGCCGATGTGGTTGAGCGTAACGTCACCTGCAAAAAGGTGCGCCGCACCCTCTCCAGGCCCGACTCCGAACCGCTGCTCTATTATTTCCTCTGGCAGCTTTACCACAACTTTTACGCCCTGATAGAGGTCCTCCGGTGTGAACTTGCCCCTTGCACCTGTCATCTCTGCCACTTCAGAGTTCACGCCATCTGCCGCAATTATCGCCTTTACCTCAAATGGCTCCAGCTCGTCTGTTTCTATGGCCGCCCTGCCGTCGTCCTGCCAGCTTATGGATTTGACGTGGACTCCGGAAACAATGCCTCCGCCCTGCTGCTCGGCGCTTTCACCTGCTCTCTTTGCGAACCAGGCGTTCAGCTTGCCCATCAGAACAGAGTACCCAAAGTTTGCCTGGTACTCATGAGCGGAAGTCAGGTCCATCGTAAAGATCTTGTTTCGCGATGTAGAATGCAGCATGTACTTTATGATCTTGCGCTCCACTGGGAGGTCGGAAAGAAAATCGGACCCGTACACGTCTTCGACGTTGTGCGCCTTTCCCTGCCTTGGCTTCTTTGAATACAGGATCCCGCCTGAAACGTTCTTGCTTCCGAGTTGCCTGCCTGCTTCGATAAGGATGGCCTGCTTGCCCAGATTTGACAGCTGCTTGAGTGCGGCCAGTCCGGCAGAGCCGCCCCCGATTACTGCGACGTCATATTTTTCTGCCACTTTACTTTGCCCTCACTAGCGGCTTTTGCTTTTGCAGCTCCTCCAGCAGGAGCGGGATCACTTCTTCCATCCTCCCCTTGATGAAAATATCGCACTCGTCTTTTATCGGCGCGTTTTCATCTGGGTTGATGGCCACGACAAAACTTGATTCCTTCATGCCCACAATGTGCTGCATCGCACCGCTTATCCCAACCGCCACGTACAGAAGTGGCGCCACTTTTCTGCCGCTCGTTCCGACAACTCTGTCAGGGATCATGTATTTCGAGTTCGTAGCTTCGCTTACTGCAAATGGTTTTTTCGAAATCGGAAGCGAGACTCCGACTTCACCCTCAAGCTGTTCTGCCAGCTGGGCAACAAGTGCGATGTTTTCTTCTGGCGACTCTTTGACCCCTCTCCCAAAGCTGACGATGGCCTTGTGGCTGTCAAAGTCGACTGCGCTCTTTACTATTTTTCTTCCAATGACCCTGACTTTCAGGTCGCGTTCAGAAAACGATGGGCTGTGATCGACTACTATTCCGCGCCTTGAAGTGTCTCGCTCTATTGGCGCAAAGACTCCGGGGATAATGCTGCACGACTGGGGGTGGTACTCCCGGGCTATGGCAGGATTTCTGTTGTCAAGGCACAGGATCGTAGTCCAGAGAAATCCCGAAAAATCAGGACGGTACATTTCCAGGGTTTTTTCATATTTCAATGCCTGGCCTTTCGTCTTGTGCTCGTGCTTTATTTCCAGGTCATCAATGACTAGCTTGTTGATATCCGAGGCAAGGCCGGACTCTAGCTCTGCAAGCACGGTGGAAGAAAGCTGGCGCCCGATGTTGTCTGCTGCAAAAAACATGTAGCGGGGCTTTACGAAATCAGCTGCCTCTGAAAACTTTGATGCCAGCTCGCGGTCTTTTGCTATCTCGCAAATTACTTTGGTGTCGACGAGATTTCGGGCATGTGCAAATTCCGCGCTGTCAGAGTAAATCACCGCGTCAGCTCCGAAGAATATCAGCTCCTCGCAGAGCTTTCTTGCGTTGTGTCCCAGGACTACAGCGACGACTTTTTCGTCCGATCGATATTTCCTGTTAAATCCGTCCATCAGCCGCCTCGCCTCACCCAGCATTTCTAGGCTCACAGGAATCGGCTTGCCGTCTTCGTGTTCTATTACTACGTATAGGTGCGCGTATTTTTCCGTCATTTTATCACCATCCCTCCAAGTATTTCGTACATTTTTGCAGCCGCCTTTCGGAGCTCTTCGCGGCTGCTGCCGTCAATGACTTCTGCCTTGCGGCTCGCCTTTGCCTTTGGAATCCGCTCCACCTTGTAGACTATGGTGGGCGATCCGGGCAGGCCGACTAGCTTTGGGTCTGCGCCCAGTTGCTGGGCGTTAAAGACCTTCAGGTATCGCTTGTAGTCCTGCGCGCGGACCTTGCCTTCCTTTTGGTATTTTTCAAACGCCAGCCTCTGCGATACGGTGTTAAATGACGCCTTGTACGAAGGATCTATTGCAATAAAGACCGGCAGCGGCGCCTCCACTTCTTCAATGATGTCGTAAAAGCCCTGAAGCGAGATCAATCGCTTTGCGCGGACCATCCTGTTCTGCACGTCAATATCATAGTCTATAACGTGGCCAAGAAAAGTAAAGCCGAGCTTCCAAGCAGTCTGGGGGCCTGTCTGGCCCGTTTCTCCGTCTGACGCCCGGTGTCCAGAGAACACCAGGTCTAACTGCCCGCCCTCGACCTTTGCCATCCCGTTCCTCAGAACTTCAGCCGTGGCAAGAGTGTCGGCCCCCGCAAACATCCTGTCGCTGTAAAGATGCAACTCATCGGCGTCGCAGAGAACCTGCGCCTGCTGGAGAGCAACATCCGCAATGGGCGGCCCCATAGTGGTTACTGCTATCCTGGCGCCGTACCTGACCTTGGCATAGAATGCAGCGCTTGAAGCGACCGCACTGTGCGGCCCGAGAATACTCTTTGTTTCGGCCCTGTTCAGAGTGCCATCGGCGTTATAGCTCACGTTTCCCTCGGAAAAATCGGGCTCTAATTTTACAATAACTGCTGCGTTCAGATTGTTACCCGGCATCAGATGTCCCTTTATCTCCATTTACTACCTTTAAATGGTTTTTGAATGTTCGTTAGTGAGTGGTAACTGCCCGCTGCATCGGGATCGAACGGAGATCTTCGTATGCAGCCCTCAGCCTGCCATAGTATTCCGGCATTTTGGGATGGAGCATCGTATATGAAATGTAAAAATCTTCGGCTTCGCGCATGTAACGCTTTATCTTGTCGTGCCCGGGGATCTTGCGGATAAAGACCATGTTGTTCAGCCTGTCAGCCAGCTTTATGGCCTTGACATCGTACTCTGAATGAAGGAGGATGTCACTGTATTCGTGAAAGCGGGCCAGCTGCCGCTCCGCATCGCTGTTTCCGGGGTAATTTTCAAGTGGCCTTATCTTTAGCTCCGTTGCGATTTCACGGATCTTGCCTCCGAATCGATATTCCATGTAGGCCTCAAAGCCATACGACTTTGACTCGTGGAGGTTCAGAATCCTCTCGTCGTCTTCCATGACATCGTGCAGGATGGCTGCAGCGATTTCGACGCTTGTAATGTTTCTGTTCCCTGAGCGGTAATGGCGGACGACGTCCATTGCCACTGGCCATGTGTGAGTCTCCAAGAATGCGGAAACGCCATCTTCCCGCATAAGGCCAGAGTGCACTTCTTCTGCAACTTCGACCGCGCTTTCAAGATAGCCGTCGATGCGTATCTGGGCCTCGTTCTTCAGGAATTCCAGGAACTCTTGCTTGTCTATTTGCCGGATTTCAAGTCGTTCCATGCATTAATAGCGTGCCGGTTGAAGAAAAGAGTTGCTGTCGATGGCGGCCTTTCCAGACTAGGCAAGGGATGCTGTGGCAACCGCCTCTGGATCGATGACGGGGACAAGTAATTCAGCGCGGATCCTAGAGATTCCTGGTTCTACAGTCTGGATTGTCAGGATGCCTTCCTTGCTGCTGATAAGCACGGTAGAGGAACCGCCTTTGTCCGAGTGGGATGCATGCCTGTGCATTAGCGTAAGGTCTTTGCTGCGTTTCCTCACCATGTGACATGATAATCTTTAGCGACAGTGGCCTTGACGCACTCTAAGAGGGATTCGCTGTGTCTAACCACTAACCACCAACGAAGTTTCTGAAATCCTTTGTTCTTCGAATCCACGCTCCGTAGTCGAGCGGTCTATTTGATCTGTAATAGCTCTTTCAGCATTCTCGCGTGCCGCTCTTCGTCAGATTTTATCTGACGGAAGACGTCTGCGCATTTCTGGTTCCCCTCTCTTTCAGCGTCTTTGATATACCCTTCTGCGTGCCATGTGAATTCCAACTTCTTTTCTAGCTGCTTTGCTATGTTGTATTGGCAATCAGTCAGGACGCGTTCTTGCTTCTGTGACATCGTCATGATAGACATGGATTATGATACTTAAACGCTGAGTCTGCAGTGCACCGCAGGAAACATACTAGCTTCAAAGGTGAGATGTCTACCGGATGGAAGAGGATGAAGTCATAGAAGCTCTCAGCGGTGATGTGGCTTTCTCGCCCAGTGCTCCTTCAGTAATCATGCCTTTTCGCACTGTCTCAGTTCGCCCTCACTGACATATCCAGGGCATGCGAGTGTTACCCCGTCTTACTTCCGTATGTGTCAACGTCCTCCGGTTCTTCAACAGAGCAAGCCTTAACCTGTTCTGCAACGTTGACCGGCGAATCACCACCTTTGCTGGCTTTGTGACTTCAAGCATGTAAACAGAAATTGTGTATTATCGCTGCGTGTCTGCAGTACATTGCAATGCAGCCGTTTTCCTCTTTCATCCGCGCAAACACATGGATTCTGATCCAGAATCTTTTTAAGTTTAGAGCAAAGCTGACTAAATCAAAGGGAAGAAAAAAGAGTGATTTGACGGGAACCACAGAAGGTTGTTAAGGTGATTGTCAAGGATTTCCCCGCGTTTCCATGAACGAGCCGCACAGGGATCAACAGCACGAACTAGGTGCGATACTCGGTCAACTCAAGCGTCCGGTCGTCGGGCAGATTCTGGATTGTCTATATGTCCTTTGGCACATACTGTCTAGCCGTCAATCGGAGGCGGGGCATCCTCTATGTGATAGACTATCTAGCGCACTAACAGAACAGGGCAGCCTGCATGTGCCAGAACAGCGCCAGCCACGCTTCCAAGTAGCAACTTCCTTATGC
>DATBMW010000008.1:0-6963 GCA_036554645.1 Nitrososphaera sp. | reverse complement strand
TGATGAGCAAAGATGCATCGGCTGTGCGCTCTGCGTAGAGATCTGCACTGCCCTCGGTCCGGACGTTCTCAGAGTAAAACCGGTCGAAGGATGGAAGAGAGGTAAGGCGTTCGTCTTTTATCCAGAAAGGTGCATTTCAGATGGCGCATGTGTAGGCGTATGCCCAACACACGCGATCTTCTGGATGAGGCCAATGGAATACACCGCAGGACAGCCAGTTCCTCTGCACAAGAACGGCGTATTCGACAAGGGCTGGGAAGAAGGTTAAGTCCGAACAACAAAAATCTCCCCCTTTTTACATTTTTATTTTAATCGCACTAGTAGTTAGAATCATTTCAGCCATCCGCTGGCTGTTAGCTTCGGTTTACCAAGTCTTAACTTGTGACCTAGAATCATTCGTTAGGACACATACAAATCGCGTTCTGAGCTTGAAAGCTTAGAAATGTTTGTTGGCGAATTCGGGCGATAACGTACTCGTGGAGAAGAATGATGTCCAAGGAGCTTCCACAGATAACTTAATGCGGGACACCAGAATTTAAGAAGATCTAAAAGGTTCCTGAGAAACATTTGTGCCTTTTCTGTAAATCCAATTTTTTCGCAACCTCTCCGTAGCCTCCTTCTTTATTGAAGCAGTTATCGTTCTACGCGAGGTGGCACTTCGCCCACTGAATGACCAATCATTTTTCGTAAGCTTAGCTGCCAACACACTCGCTATCTCAGTTTGAGCCATCTTGTTTCCAATGTCGTAAACAAACACCATCAACCAACCTTCTTCCGCATTATGACCTTGCCAGCCACCCCGCTGTTTTGAAACCTTGACTTCTATTCCTTCATCACCATATAGTACCGAATCCCCAGGATACTTTGCTCGAGGCAGCAGATCTGGATGACCGCCAATCTTAGAGTTTCTCACTAGTGTCTTTGATCTCACACTAATCTGTTTCACAAGTATCTCGCCCATAAAACCCGAAAACGCATTCCCCAGCATCAGCTCCTCGATGACGGAATAACTCTTCCCGAGAAGAGTCATATTCAGAACGTAAAGAATATCATACAGATCTTCAATGGCGCTAGAAAGTATCGATATGTCTAGACCGTATGGAAGGTTGGCGTTCGCATTGAACGACCCAGAATGAATAGAAGCTTTTGTGATGCTAGCCAGTGGTAGGTCGCCGATTAATCACAACGATGAGGATATAAGCAAGTTGTAGTAGTCGTAGTAGTAATAAATCAATTGAACTGTCCAAAGTGTACCTATCATTGGGAACCACGAATTCCTAAACCGAAAAGATGTCCAAGGTGTGGCAAGTGGCTTACACCCAAACCCAAGGCGGAACTACATTGAGTTTCGAACTTTACAATGCAGATTGCAGACAATGGATGAAGGATAGCCTTCCCAATAGGTTTCATGCTATCATTACGGACCCGCCCTATGGTATGAAGGAATACTCAAAAATTGAGATCGAAAAAATGCGCAAGGGGGTAGGTGGCCTGTGGAGAATTCCGCCAAAAATTGGAGGACACGCTAGAAAACCACTTCCTCGTTTCACGGTACTGACATTGGAAGATATAGAAATGCTGATCGATTTCTTTACCAACTGGGGAAGAGAGGCGCTCAAAGTCTTAGTCCCGGGTGGACATGTAGCAATCGCATCAAATCCATTCTTGATATTTGCCGTCACCAATGCTCTCACTCAAGCAGGTTTTGAGAACAGAGGAATAGTTGTAAGGACAGTAAGAACGCTGAAAGGGGGTTTTAGACCAAAGCTAGCGGAAGAAGAATTTAAGGAAATCTCAAGCATGCCTAGGAGCTGTTGGGAGCCGTGGGGGCTATTTAGAAAACCGTTTGAGGGAAGACTTTCGGATAATTTGAAAGCGTGGGGTGCTGGGGGTCTTAGACGTTTCCCGAACGGAACTCCCTTTCTGGACCTAATACCGAGTTGTCGCACTCCAAAGTCGGAGAGGGCGATCGCTCCACATCCATCACTAAAACCACAACTTTTCATGAGGCAACTAGTGTGGGCACTTTCGCCGTTTGGGAAAGGAACCATCCTTGACCCTTTCTGTGGCGGCGGGTCTACATTGGCCGCCGCAAGATCATTGAAGATAAAGAGTGTCGGAATCGAGATAGATACAGAATACTTTGAAATTGCAAAAAGAGCTGTTCCAAAACTTTCTGATCTTGACATCGATATGTTTTCAGACATGAGTATGAATGAGGCCGATTCAGATAAGATGAAGATTCAAGAGAGGCTAGTCTCGAACTGACAATCAACCCAATAATGTCGTTCTAATCTTTCACCTTGCAGGCTTGCCTGAGAAGAAAGGCGATATCCAATAACTGACTGACTGGTCAGTTATTCCTTACTTGATAAGCGAAAAATTGCTACCTCACTTAAATCCAAGAATCACCATAATTATGTGTGGTCAAGCAACAGGCGCTGCGAAACGTGGTAACGGATCCGGAGACAGGCGAGCTTATCAGCTTGGATAGCGGCCAGGTAATTTCGGAAAACACGCTGTCGCTAGAGCCAGAATGGCGTTCATTTGACATCAAAGAAGCTGGAGATCGGGCAAGGACCGGTGTACCATCTTCACTAGCCCGGCACGACATGGGGCTGTCCACCGTCATCGGAAGGACCGACAGGGACGCCGGTGGAAACTTTATCGCGTCGGACATGCGCCTTAGGATGGAGAGGCTCAAAAAGTGGGACAACAGGAGCCAGAGGCATTCTCCCACGGAGCGAAATTTGCAGCAGGCATTTGGCATGCTGGTCAAGATAAAGGAGAGGATGGGACTGCCTGACTCTGTTGTCGAAAAGGCAGCCTATGTATACAGAAAGGCGCAGGAGAAAAAGCTTATCCGGGGAAGGACGATAGGTTCAGTACTTGCGGCGTCCATATACATTGCAAGCAGGCAGATGGGCGTCCTGAGGACGCTTGACGACGTGTCTGCAAACAGCGATGTCAAGCCCAAGGAAGTCGGAAGATCGTACAGGCTGCTGGTTTCAAAGCTCGAGCTGCAGGTGCCAATGATAGACCCAACGAAATACGTAGCCAAAGTAGCAAATAACATCAGCCTGAGCGAGAGGACAAAGCGCAAGGCAATCGCGATAATATCTGAGGCGCAGCGGAGGGGAATTTCAGTCGGCAAGGACCCGATGGGAATCGCTGCATCTGTCCTTTACCTGGCGGGCCAGGCAACTGGTGAGCTAAAGACCCAGGCCGATGTTGCAAGGGCTGCCGGTGTGACTGAAATCACGGTAAGGAACAGGTCACGTGAGCTGAAAGCGCGCCTTGGTATGGCCGATCGCGTTTCTATGGCAAACTAGGAAAATCCTTATCTGCAGAGCGAGTATTACTGGCAATATGTGCGACATGTACTATGAGCCAAAGCAGAGGGCCAGGATAAGAAATCCGCTGCCGGAAGAAGAACCGGAACTCGAGAAGGTAGAAGAGCAGCCGATGGTAGTCAAAACCTAGGGCCCTTTTCCCCTTTTTTGCATCTTTGAATCCAGATCGGCGAGCCGCAGAGGTTCTGGCATGCCGCCTTTTCCAAGCTCTATCACGATTTTCACGGCAGTTTCCAGGCTTATCCTGTGGCCAGCGCTGACGTACAGCTTTTTCTTTCCGGCAATATCTATGGCGTGACCAAGGATCTGGCCGTCCAGCTCTATCGCACTGTCACTTCGGACCGTTCCACAGAGCAGTTTCTTTGCAACCCCTATAGTGGGCCTGTCAAGCGTCACTCCAACATAGCACGCCAGACCGCATTTTCTTGGGTGAAGAAGCCCGTGGCCATCTATCAGCAGCAGGTCAAAGTCATTGTTCAGCTGCTTTAGCGTGCGGAATATCGGCTCGGCCTCTCTCAGCATGAGCAGGCCGGGGACGTAGGGGTTCCTGGCGACTCCTCTGTCGCGCGCACTTTCTATCACGGCGCCACCCCTGTCCATGACTACGGCAGAACAGTACGCGATGTCGTTGTCGTAAGCGACATCGACTCCGCAGATACTGTTGATATTGCCGAACGAATCTCCCGGGACTATTTTTTTCGCAAGCTCCTGTTGAAGCCGCACCGCGTCGCCATAGTCAGTCATTGCGGCCCGCTATGATAGCTGTGAGCCTCGAAGCCTTTATTGCTTCCTCGATAAAAGAGTCGCCTGCCGCCACGATTATTTCGGTAAAGCCGTTTACTGCCACAAAGCTCTGCAGTGATTCTAAAAAGCTGGGATAATCTTCAAGCTTGCGGCTCGCCTTGGACACGATGTTGTGGGACGCCGGAAAAATGTCTGATATCTCGGCTGGGATTATGCCAAGAAAGGGATTGTAGCTGCAGACCTGGGCATCAGGAAAGCTTTTGATCATTTCTTTAAAGTCTCGAGTCGAATAGAACGGATTGATCTGGCCCTCAGTGCAGAGCACGAGCTTTTTTCTTGATGACTTGAATTGTGATGCCATGCTCCGGTATCGCCTTGCCTCCGGCCTGTACTGGTCTACCGGGTCGTAGAAATAAATCGCCTTTTCTTTGAAAAGAGGAGTTCCTGCTTCGAGCTGGTCAAGGCCGGCGAAAAACCGTGCAGCTTCCATAAGCTTTGGATGGGCGCGCGCCTTTTGCATCACATACTCCCACAACCGGCCGTCAACGATTGCCTGCTTTACCGAGTCGACTTCGGCCTTTAGCACGTGCAGGTTATGCTTTGCTATTTCTATCACCCTGTCATCCTTTTCTGTCCCGCGCAGCTCGGCCACAGTGTGGGCAGAGCATACCGGGCACTGGCATGGCAGGTATGTCAGCTCATCCAGTCTGACTGTTCCACTGGGTGTCATGTACCTGCCGTCCTTTGCGTACAGCATATAGGAAGCAGAGTCAAACATGTCACAGCCAAGCGCGACTGCAAGCGGTATAGTGAGTGGATGGCCCGCGCCAAAAAGGTGGACAGGCTTTGCCGGGACAACGCGCTTTGCCGCGGCAATCATTTTTGCAAGCGCGGCAAACTCGTACGCCTCCATCAGTTCCACGGGGCTTCCAAGGGCCATCAGCTGAAACCCCATGCCATCGAGCTGCCGGGCCGAATATTCGACGAGGTCGGTGTGCTCTGCTCCCTGCACGGGGCCGACCCATATCGCGTCTGTATCGCCAGCTACTCGCAGCGTTTCCTCGGAATTTTTCAGCGTGGCTTCGACATATTCCCTCGCCTTCTCGTATTCCAGACCATAGCCGGTGGGCTTGTCAAGTGGGATCGGTATATCGCTTCTGATGTCCTTTTCAAACTGCGCCATGACGCCCGGTTCGACTTCGACAGAACCGTACTCCAGCACCTGGTAGCCACCAGAGTCAGTCATCACCGCGCCGTCAAAGCCAATGATGTCGTGAATCCCCCGGCGCCTGGCTTCGTCACCGTAATGCCTGAGGGTAATGTACGCGTTTGTAATTACGATGCCAAAGCCCATCTTTTTCAGAAACTGGGTGCTGACTGTCTGCCTGACAGGATGGACCACCGGGACAAATGCCGGGGTCTCTATTGTGCCGTGGGGTGTCTCGAGCCTTCCTATTCTACCGGCAAGATCCGAGTACCGGACCTCGAACACATCTACTTTCTTGTCTCCCGCATGAACTCGTCATAGATCTGCCTGACCCTGTCTGCTGCCAGTCCGGCTCCTTCCTCGATGCCGGCCTGGGTCACCTTTATCTTGTCCATGACTATTATCGCGCCGACGTCTTCGCGTATCTTTACGAGCCCCGGGAACACCCTCGCGATCCTCTCTGCAAGGGCCTTGAAATCAAACGGTCTTTCCAGCAGCCGGATTTCTTTCACGTACGAGCCGTTTACGATCAGCTTTAGTATGCCGTGGCCTTCAACGTGGTCAAGGACCACGTCGAGCCTTTCATCGATGCCGGCAAGCGTGCCATTGTAAGCCTTGTTATCCGAAGTCTCTATGGAGACTTTTTTTCCAAGGAACTGGAGCGCCTCCTCTCCAAATTTGCGAGTAACAACTGCAGCCATTCTTGCTCGATATGGTTCTGGCTGATATATATACGAAGTTTTATTTCATGTTGCCAGAGAGGCGCCCGGGCTCTTGGCCATGCCCACTTTTGATCGGGCGAAAACGCAAGCTTGTCAATAGTCAAAGAACTTTTGGATGTCGTCCTTTTCAGAAATGAGTGCAAGCCAGTCCACGAAGCCAGTTCGTTTTGGCGACTTGCCGCGTAGCGTCGCGACTATTTCGTCCGCGGTCTGCTCTGGAGTCCTGCCCGTGGTGTCAAACTCGGCAACCTTTCGCTTTCCAAAGGCCTTGACAGAGTCGTAGAAAGAAACGCCGAGGATCTCGCTGGACACGTTCTCGCGGACCTTGCTGTAATCATATTGCCTGCCTTCCAGAGTTTTCTGAAGCTCATAAGGAGACCTGCGAAGGACAGCGGCCATGTCTATTCCCGCCGGCTTTAGCACGTAAGGAGCAAGGTGCCCCACAATAACGAGATCGTCTTTAGAACGGAGAAGCCTGCCGAGCTGGCCCGTCAGCCTTTTGACATCCACGTCCAGACCGCGGCCGGTCTTTTTCAGAATAGCGCCTTCTTCGATCGCAATGCTGTTGATGTCAATGATCTCTGCCACGGTCTTTTTCGCGACCAGCCTTGCGCTTGTATGCTTGCCAACCCCCGGGTTGCCTGTAATGACCAGCCGGAACTTTTTCAACAAGGGGATATTTGCAGAGAGGGTATTTCCACCTTGCTGATAGCTTTATCGGCAGGTTCCCGGAAGCAATGCCATGCGGACCTGTGAGTCATGCGGAAGGGTCAGGTTCTACTCGATAAATTTCCTTTTCTCAAAAACGATCTGCAACGAATGCTACATGAAAATGAAGGAGAGGCAGGGCAAGGCCTAGCCCTGCGCGCTTCCGCACTTGTTGCAGAACTTGGCATTGCTTTTCATCCTGCCGCCGCAATGGATGCAGAATTTCGAT
>DATBMW010000011.1:0-4876 GCA_036554645.1 Nitrososphaera sp. | reverse complement strand
CTCCAATGCTAAAGGTCCTGTCAATATATACCTTGAGCTGGCGAGAGACGGGATTTTGCTAGCGCCCACAAGAAACATCGTGCTCTTGAATTCTGTGAGCAGCGTGTCAGCAAAAGCGAAAAGGGCTTCTCGCGACTGCGCTGCAGCTCTGAGGAACGGGTAGGCCATCGCAGCCATGCTGGCCCCAAGCGCCACGCACTTTGCGGCTTCAAGGCCATTTCTCAGCCCACCCGATGCTATGAGCGGGATCTTGACTGCTCGCCTGACCTCTATCAAACTCGCAGCAGTCGGAATTCCCCAGTCCCAGAACATTTCGCCCAGCCTGGATTTCAGTGCGTTGTGGGAAGTGTCTGCGCGCAATTTTTCAACGCCGGCCCAGCTCGTACCGCCTGACCCGGCAACGTTTATCGCAGCAACACCTGCGGCTTCAAGCCTGGCGGCGACTTCCCGGGAAATTCCGGCTCCCACTTCCTTGACTATTACGGGCACATCTATCGTCTTTGCAAGGTCGCTTATCTTTTCGAGAACTCCCCTGTAACGGGGCTCTCCTTCCGGCTGGACAAGCTCTTGAAGTGGATTTAAATGGACGACCAGAGCGTTGGCTTGAATCATCTTCACGATTTTTCGTGCTTCATCTATGGTCAATCCCTTGGCGAGCTGCGCGCCGCCAATGTTTGCAACCAGAAAAGCATGCGGAGCGTTCTTTCGCGCTACAGAATAAGTTGCAGCGAGCTCTTCGCTCTTGAGACCTGCCCTCTGGCTCCCGAGGCCCATGCCAAACCCGTACTTTTCGGCGAGCTCTCCCAGCCTGCCGTTGATGGTTGTCGCTTCGTCGGTCCCCCCTGTCATCGAATCGATCATGATAGGAGCAGAGAACTTGTGTCCCAGAAAGGTGGTTGAAGTATCAATGTCGTCGTAATCGATCTCTGGCAGGGCGTTATGAACGAGTCTGACGTGTTCAAGGAGGGTAGAGGTTGACCTTGCCTGGACATTCTTGTTCAAGGGAATGTCTATTCCGTCCTTTTTGCGCTGCTTTATGATTTCAATGTCAGATGCTACTTCAGAGGTGTCTGGCAACTACTTTTTCCCTCTTTTCCCCCTTACCACAGTTCCCACTGACAAGCCACCGCGCACAGCTTCGGCTATGCGCTCCGGTTTCAAGCCGCTAACCATCAATACGTCCATGCCGTAGGATGCAATCTTAAATGCTTCTGTGACCTTTCTCTGCATGCCTCCTGTTACATCCGCGACGGCCCCTTTAGAGAACCTGACCTTACTTGTTCTTGCGTCGATTTCATTCAAGAGGTCTCTTCTCCCTAGATCTTTGTAGATTCCGTCCACGTCAGTCGCAAAGATCACTCGAGAAGGCCGCAATACCCTGGCCAGCATTGTCATCAGAGAATCGCCTGAAAGTATCGAATATTTCGAGCCTTCAGTATGGACCACATCGCCAAATGTGACTGGGGTGACCCCTGATTTTGCCACTGCGTAGATTTGCTTTATCCTGGCTGCTATAGGCGCATTACCGGCTGCAAGAACTGAAGGTGGCATGCCATAAGGATTAACACCGGCCTTTATCAGGGAATTGACGACTATCTGATTTAGAGCGATCATTGACTCATGGACTATGGACACCCCATGCGGATCATAGCGGTCAGGCTTTGTGTGCATGTCGTACTGGACAGACCAGTAGTGTCCGAACGAACCGCCGCCGTGAACTAGTATCATCGGAATATCAAGCCCTGCAAGAACCTTGGAAATATCGTCGATTGCGTCCGTATTTGCGGCAAGTGGTCTATCTTTGAAGGTTACCACGGATCCTCCCAGCTTGATCAGTGCTAGGTGCATCAGCAATTTTGCATGCGACTCGTTGCGGATTTAAAGTTTAGTCTGAGCATTTCCGCCATTCATGCTGGCTGGCAAGTTCAGGTAATATGGCTCTGCGAACCACGGCGATCCTGGGGCTGCTCCTGCGTGTTCCCCTTTACCTGACTCCTAGAAAGCGTAAATCGCTTATCGTACGGCACCACATAGACCTTTACCGAAGTGTTCACCGCGTAGTGGAGGGAACCATCAGGGTTTCGATAGTTGGTAGCCACCCCAGCCCTCTCGATTCCCACTCTCACTTTTACTATGGTTCCGTCCTCGAGTTTGAACGAAACTGTGTCGCTGTCTAGAACAGAGTAATCGAGCATCTTGAATTCTATCTTGTCCGGGTTGCGAGAATTGCCCTCACTCATATGTGAGAAATTGTGTGATTGTAAGTATAAAAGCCCTCATGACAACGAAATCTTCTATATCATAATCTATTTATCTGCGATCCGGCCAGATCACGATGATGGGCAGGTTGTTTGGTAAGGACGATACTGCTAAGGATTCCGAGACTAAAAGAGAGCCGGATTACAACGATTCCGATTTTCAAAAGCGCGACCTGTACAACAAGGGCCGCAACCAGATGTCAAACGAAAAATTTCTCGATGCAGTCAGAAGTTTCGAGTTAGCCATCAGGATTGACCCTCAGTTTGTGGACGCCTGGGTCGAGAAGGGCTACGCACATTTCCATATGGGCGAATATAGCGTCGCGATTTCTTCCTACAACAGGGCAATCGAAATGGATGTCGAGAACGCATCTGCCTGGAACCTAAAGGGCCTCGCCTACTACAAGATGAAGAATTATGAGAAGGCCATAGAGTCCTGTGAAAAGGCCATAGACATCAACCCGAGCGATGGCATGTCGTGGTACAACAAGGCGTGCTACCTTACGCTGAGTGGAAAGGTCGACGAAGGTCTTGATTCGCTGCGTCGATCCATCGAGATAGACATTCAGAACGCCCGCAAGGCCGTACGCGACAGGGACTTTGAAAGTGCCCGTGCAGAAGAAGGATTCCGCAGAATAGTCGAAGTAGTTGTGCTTGAATCGATAAGACAGGGCTACGACTATGTGGGCAAGATAGTATGGGTCACCGGCATGGACAGGGCCGAGGTCGAAGATGCCCTGATGCGCCTTGGCATGAAGGGTCTTGTCAAAGAACACAAGTCCCGGAAAATTACGGGCAACGAGCAGTACTACGAACTTGACAAAGAGCTCGCGGACAAGGTGGGAACGATCAAGCGCTCCGGACTCTTGGGCACAACCAAAGAGGTCTCGGCTCCAGTGCAGCAGCTCAAGGACATCCGTGAAGTCCTCGGGAAGACCAGGGAGTTGATAGAAAAGGGAGACCTGGCTGGCACTTTGGAACACTTTGATCAGCTCGTGAGCCCGACAAAACATGGAAGCGCAATGATTGAGCAGTTCTTTGACGATCACAGGGACCTGCGGCTCTACAAGATACGGCTTCATGATAAGGGCCAAGAATACCTTAACGCGCACAAGTCAGATCTCATAGACCTGATTTCAAAGCTAGATCACAAACTTGGAACCAATGCTGCCAGCAGGCAGCAACCTGCAAAGGATTAAATCCATATTTTTCATGCATAGCAATGGTATGGCAGATGTCAGAGTTGCAGTTATCGGAGTCGGCAACGTCGGTTCTACTTTTGTCAGAGGCATCGAACACTACAGTAACAGCAAGAACACGGTAGGGCTCTGGCATGAAAAAGTGGCAGGCCTCAAGCCATCCAACGTAAAAGTTGTGGCTGCATACGATATCGACCCCGCCAAAGTAGAAAGGTCTCTTGCAGATGTAGCAAACGAGCGCGGATCCGGCGCGAAAAAGAATTCCAAGGTAGGGATAAGCCCGGGCATCCTGACTGACACCAGCTCCAAGTTGGAAAATCCTGTGACCGTATCTGCAAGCGACTTTGCGCGCGAACTGGAAGGATCTGGTGCCCAGGTTGCGCTGAACCTTGTTTCTTCGGGAATGGACAGGAGCTCCGCCGATTACGCAAAGGCGGCGCTCAAGGCAGGGGTTTCGTTTGTTAACGCGACCCCGGCAAGGGTGGCGGTTAATTCTACCCTGTCGCGGCAGTTTACACAAAAAAAGCTGGTTCTCGCCGGTGACGACCTCCTGAGCCAGTTCGGAGGAACGGCATTTCACAAGGCAATGATCGATTTCATGGTCGAGCGAGGTGTTCACGTGAAAAAAAGCTATCAGCTCGATGTTGGCGGAAGTGCCGAGACCAGGAACACCATGGACGAACGGGTAAGAATGATGAAGCGCGCCATGAAAACGAGTTCAATAGGAATGGAGGCGCCCTACAGGTTCGAGTCAGTCGCCGGCACGACAGAGTACACTGATTTTCTCGGAGATTCGCGGAACAGCTATTACTGGATGTCAAGCGACGGCTTTCTCGGCAGCAGCATTGTCATGGACCTTACTCTAAGGACCAGTGACGGCGCCAATGCTGGAAATGTGCTGCTTGACGTTGTACGAGCGGTAGCTGGTGCAAGAGGAGCGAAAGCAGCAGAAGTGATCTGCGCATATGGGTTCAAAAACCCGCCAAAGCAGTTCAAGATCCGCAAGGCATACGAAGGCTTTGTAGAGATGTTCGCCTAGCTGAAAATCTTTTAATAACCATAGGAGAAGATATCCCGTATGTCAAAGATATTTGCTGACGTCAGCGAGAAAGAGATCACTCGAACTATTGCAGACATGTTCAATGAAACTATGCGTGAGTACACTGATTCTGACGTGATAATTATCGGAGCCGGCCCGGCCGGGTTGAGTGCCGGCAGAGAGATCGCAAGATCCGGCGTCAAGACCCTCATAGTTGAACAGAACAACTATGTCGGCGGTGGCTACTGGGTTGGGGGATACATGATGAACCCGGTCACAGTAAGGGCCCCGGCGCAAAAAGTCTGGGATGAGCTTGGAGTAAAGTACAGAAAAATAAGCGATAACCTCTACGCCACCTGGGGACCTGAAGCCTGCTCAAA
>DATBMW010000088.1:0-3204 GCA_036554645.1 Nitrososphaera sp. | reverse complement strand
CAGTCATCAAGGGTAAAGGGTGAGGAGGTACGCGCAAGATTAAAGGAGTTGACTGCAAAGTAAAATGGGTCGCAAAAAAGGCTCTACAAATCTGAAAGGCCTCGGGATCAAGTTTGGCGCTACGGTGCGCAAGCGATACGGCAAGGTTTATCGAACTTTGCATAAAAAACGAAGGTGCCCCTCATGCGGGTCGGTCAGATTCGGAAGAGTGGCCGCTGGCATCTGGCTTTGCCCGAAATGTCACTTCAAGATTGCATCAGGGGCATACGATGTTGACGTCGAAAAAGTGCAGAGCTGAAATACGCGTATCGACCAGCTCACGGCGCGTCGCCATCTCTGTTAGTGACGCCCTGGCGCCAGATCTTGAACGGCTGCCGAAAGGTGATGGCAGCGCAGAAATTTCTTTGCACGGGACTGTTATTGTCTTTGTGATCGAAACACCAGACCTCCCAACTCTAAGAGCCAGCATTCACTCCTTCTTGATGCTGTCCAATGCTGCAATGCGCTGTCTATCGGTATGATTTTATAGGTTGCCGATCTGTCTAGCCAACGCTAATGAGTGAGCAGGAACTCCCACCTTGGCTGAGGGAGCAGGTGTCGCGCTTGCAGCAACTACAGCAGAACCTGCAGGCTATAATGATGCAAAAACAGCAGCTGGAGGTTGAAAACGTGGAAACAGACCGCGCGCTGGAGGAGTTAAAGAAAGCCGGCGCGGATGATGCAGTATACAAGAACGCTGGCTCGGTACTGATCAAGTCAAAAAAGGAGGAAGTGGTCAAAGAGCTGGAAGAAAGGAAGGAACTATCAAACACAAGGGTCATGGTCCTGACCAAACAAGAGACAAGGGTCAAAGAGAACCTGAAGGAAGTTGAAAACAAGATAAACGAAATGATACGTGGGATGCAAGGTCCGGCATCAGGCGGATCGCCGCCAGCAGGGACGGGTCAACCACCAAAACCACGCGCCGAATAAGAAATTATAGAGGACAGCCCAACAGAGTAGCGAGTGCCTGCCTTCAGAATCGTAATTGATGAAAGAGAAAAGAATAGCGGCATTCCTGACCTGCTCAGGAAATCTGGCATGAGGCTGGATTTTTCACAGCTCGCAGTGGGAGATTACATCGTTGCTCCCGAAATAGCGGTTGAAAGGAAATCTATTGGCGACCTGGTGAGTTCGATCTACGACGGCAGACTCTACGTGCAGTGCTCAGAGCTTGTCAAGCACTATCAAAAGCCAGTTGTCGTCATTCAAGGAGATATTGCCGACCTTGAGCAGGTACCTGATGCCAGAGGAGGAAATGCCAGACGACTTGTGGACAGGTTTGCCCTTGCGTATGATGCTCTTGCGACTGTTGCAACAGATTTCAGAATACCGATAATTCATGCCCCTTCCGCCAGTACGACGGCCCGGATTCTGATCTCCCTTGCCAGCAAGGGACTACAAGAGGGAAAGGCAGCTGGGCCGCTTTTGCGAAAGATAAAGAAAGAGAACCCTATTTACGTTCAGCAACTATCAGTTCTCGCTTCTATTCCTGGTGTCGGAGAAAAACTGGCGGCGAGAATGCTACTAAAATTTCAAACGCCTCACAGAGCACTGAACGCAACGGCCGCAGAGCTGGCAGCCATACCCGGCTTTGGAATTGCAAGAGCAGAGCGAGTACGAAAAGTCCTTGACATGACCGATGCTGATCGCAAGGTAATGCAGCGAACACTCTTTGATTCCTTCACAGAAATGTGAACAAAGCTGGCTGTTAGCAGCGATTCTTGACGTTCAGCTCTAGTGAAAAGATCGACAACACCTCATGCGATTTTCCTGTACTTGCGCCTTAGGATGTTGCCACAAAGAGGGCATTCCTTCGTTGCCCCGTCAAAAGTCTTTGCGCAAGCGCTGCAATATTTTATCCACTTCCTAGTTTCCTTGATCTTTTTACCCGGGGTAGCAGGGATTACGGAAACGCCGAGCAGGGATGCCACGTTTGCGACGGCAAAGTCATCGGTTACAAGGGCAGTGTCGATCTCCAGTGCAAGGGCGACTATTGAATAGTCGGCAGGAGACAGGGTAGCAGAGTCTCCAGTTTTACTAGCAGCCGACCTGACCTTTTCCAGTTGCGCACCGGTCGGTTCTTTCACTTTGAGTTTGCCGGCTTCCATCATGGTCTCCAGGGCAGAGTGGGAACTCTTGATGTGCCTGACTTCATTGAAGACCTCTTTAGTCGTGTAGAAGGTTTTGTCGTCCGAGGACAGAAACGAGATGCCGGTGTAAAAGGCAGCGGCGTCAAGAACTAGACTAGAATCCAAGCTGGGCGAACCCAAGCTTTGAAAGTTGCCTCATGCCTTTCTTGTGCAGGCGAAGGAATGTTGCATCGTCAGAAAATCTTGATATCTTGATGGGCCTGTCCGGATCTACCCTGAAAGTTTCCTGCCCGTCGACTATGATGTGCGATTCATGAGAACTCTGAATGGTGATCTCTTCCACGGGTATGACGAGCTGCGGCATCCTGTTGACCGATGCCATGGGACTGAGTATTAGACAGCTCATCCCTTCATGGAGTACTGGCCCTCCAATGGAGAAAGAATGTCCGGTCGAGCCGGTGGGTGTAGAGATCACTATTCCATCCATTCTTTGCTTTATCTCATCGCCCATCAGTTTGATCGACATGACCGGCGTTCTTGTCAGACTCACTCTTGTGATCAATATGTCGTTTAGCGCCGGCGGAAATGCGGTGCTGCCGGAAAATGCCTGTATCCTTATGCGCGAATCGTAAAAATATTTTCCTGCAAGTATGGCGCTGACAGCTTCATCCAGCGACTCCGAATCTATTTCCGCCAAAATTCCCCTGTGGCCCCCGCTGTTGATGCTAAATAGCGGGGCCTTTCCCGGAATCGTCCGGAAGGCCCGCAGTGTCGTTCCGTCTCCTCCTATCGCGATAAGGAGGTCTAACTCTGTGCCAATCAGATCTTCATGTCGGAGACTCGTCGCACCTTGAATCTTTAGTGGCAGTACACAATAGGCCTTGACTTTGCTTTTTTCCAGGAGCGTGGCGACCCTGGCGGCGGCTGCCTCTGCCTCATTGCTCCCTATCTTGGTAATTATGGCGACGGTGCGGATCTCTGGAGCCATTTATGTTAAAAGCGCAACTATTGCCGCCTGGCAGTTATTAAATTCATTTGGTTGGGTGGACAAAGCTCTTAAGTACAAGTTCGG
>DATBMW010000083.1:0-19404 GCA_036554645.1 Nitrososphaera sp. | reverse complement strand
GCGCATCAGGTATGCTATGCCAATGACCACAAAGACCTCCACGGCCTTGGCCAGGATCCCAGCGACGTCGATATCTTCGGGCTGGTCATTAGGCGAGAGAGGCGGCGGGAGCGTCACCGAGTACGCATAGAGACCAAGCAGGACCGCGGTCCCAACAAGGCCAAAGAGGTTGACTGCCACCGTCTTTCTGTAATGTGCCTGCGGCCGCTCCCTTCCCGCAGTCGCACCTACAAGCGTAAGCATCGTATACAGGACTCCGTACGTCACCTGCATGCCTCCTGCAACTATCAGAAAAACACTGTATTCAATCCGGAGTGAAGCATGACCCGAATAGACCGCGAAGTGTACAAGCCCTCCTGCTATGGCGGCAAAGGTCACGACGTAGCGCATCATGTCTCCCGGAGCAGCGACAAAGTGCCCGCTCTTTTTCTTGCTCCAGTAGGTCAGGCCGAGCACAGCCCCGAAAAGCGCGAGCGGCACAAATACTGCACCGACTATTGTTGAAACATAGATAGTCCCAAAGCTCTCAGAGACTGCCACATTGAAAACCAGCCTCTCGCATTCGCAGCCGGCGCTGCTGCCCAGCGTCGTCCTGGCCGGGTCCACGCCGTTTGAATTCACAATTCCGTCAGCGATGCTGAGTACTATCTGGTAGCTGCCTCTCCGGGGAAAAGTGTAGAACACCTGGAAATCGCCAACGTCCTGTTTAGTCCACGGGTACGCCTGCAGCCGCTCGCCGCTGGAGGCGTAGACTTCGACCATCGTTTCGATGTTGAAGGTATCGCGCCCTTCTCCGTCCTGCACGCTGAACATGATGGCGGCCGGCTCGTTTGGCGCGGTGTAATCCGGCTCTAGCTGGAGGTAGACGTAATATTCGGCGACACCGCCCCCCCTGGCGTTGTAATGAGTAAAGTGATTGAAATGGGCAAACGCCGCCGGCGCCGCTGACAAAGTGATAATGACCGCAAGTGCCACCGCCAGAACCGCGGCTTTCATGCCACGAGGTAAAACCTGCATGCCAGGTATATTACTGTGCCTTTGCAGACGTAAGCGCCTTCTTGCCTTCAAGGCGGTATGCATACATCGCAGTCATTAGGACCATGGAAAAGAGGACGATGCCAAGACCAAGGTGCGTCGTTACCAGGATAGAGTGGAGCCTCTCGACAATGACGACGGCGCCCAGAACTATCTGGCCTATAACCGCCGCAGAGGCGATAATAGAAGCGATCTTCATCGGCTTTGGAGCGTGGCTTGATCTCAAAGTAAATGCCATTGTGGCGACAACGAGCAGGCCTGTCGTCGCGGCTACTGACCGGTGAAAGTATTCGATGATAAAGTCCTCGTGGGGGACAAGGCCCTGCGGACACAGCGGCCAGTCTGGGCAGCTGAGCCCAACTCCAGATGCGCTTACGTAGCCACCGATGAAAATCAACGAGAAGAGTACGAAGAGGGAGGAAAATGAGAGGATCTTGATCAGGAACAATTCTATTCTACTGTCAGCTTGCCTGTCATGTACGGGTGCACCAGGCAGAAATAGTCGTACTGGGCAGGGCTGAGATTCGCAGTATCTATTGTTTTGCTTTGGCCTACATCGAGAAATCCCGTGTCGAACAGCTTGCCCGCGTCGGCTCCCGGCACTGACCCGTCAGTGACGGTGTGAAGAGTGTTGTCCTGATTAACGACGGATATCTTGTCGCCCTTTTTGACAGTGAGCGGGTCTGGATCATAGTCAGGAGAGCCCTGTACGGAAGAGCCTGCCAGTATGTTGATTGTCGGTCCACTGGGCGCGCCACCTGTCTCTGCCGCAACGATCGTAAGCGTGCTCGTCATGTACGGGTGCACCTGGCAGTAATAGTTGAACGAGTCGCCGACCTTTACACCAGCAAGCTCGATGGGGTTTGACTTTGCTCCTCCGTCAAGAAAGCCTGTATCGAACGCCTTGCCTGAATCGGGATCGGTCCCACTGGTGCCTGAGGTTGCAGTATGCAAGACGTTATCCTGGTTGTCCCACACGACCTTGTTTCCCAATGGAACCTGCGCTGCATCCGGACCATAGTCAGGAGAGCCCTGTACTGAAGAGCCTGCCAGTATCGCAATAGTTGTCGTCCCAGCCTGCGGCGGAGGTGGCGGAGGCGGTGGCTGCGTTATCAGGCTCACTGGTGGAGGATTGGCAAACATTTCGTCAAAAAAAGTCACCGTGATTGCCGCGCCTATCGCAAGCGTGATGCCTACGATGATCAGGCCCCTGGACATCCTGCCTGGAGACGTAAGTATTATCGGCTCTTTGTCATGGCTATCCATTCTGGTTCACTCTAGTGATGAGGGTCCCTTCTGGTATAGTCGTAGTATTGCTCTCCGATCTGGAAAGGATCCCTCATGTCCGCGGGCTTGCCTCTTCCTGCGCTGCTTATCATGTTAGAGATGAATACGGCTGCTCCTGCCGCAGTTATCCACGCGCCGACTGTTGAAATCTGGTTCATGATTATCAGCGGCTCTACGGCAATGTAGTCAAATGTCCTCCTTGGCTGCCCGTATAGCCCAAGGACGTGCTGTGTAAGGAATATCATGCTGACTCCCACGAACATCAGCCAGAAGGTCACCATTCCGGCCTTTTCGTTGTACATGCGCCCGGTGATGAACGGGAACAGGTAGTGTATGAACCCAAGGAATGCAAAAGTAATCAGGCCCATGACGAACAGGTGAAAGTGTCCTACGACCCAGTATGAGTCATGAGTGAGAAAGTCAAGCGGCATAGCGGTGTTCACAATGCCGCCAGCTCCCGCGTAAAAGAACAAGATGAGCCCGCCAACTGCAAACGACATTGGCGTACGGAACCGGATCCTCCCTCCCCACATCGTTGCGGTCCAGTTAAAGACGTGCATTGCGGAAGCAGGGACGGCTGCAAGAGTGCCTATCATAAAGACTGTCTTTTCCGTAAAGCTCATGCCCGTCGAATACATATGGTGCGCCCAGGACGCAAATCCGACGATAGCCAAGAGTACAAAAGCGGCAACTCCGGACTGGTAGCTAAAGATAGGCTTTCGAGAGAACTTTGGAATGATCTCGTAAACCATGCCGATGGCCGGGATCGCGAAAATGTACACCTCAGGGTGGAACGTGAACCAGAAGAGGTGCTGGTAGGCTATAGGATCCCCTCCCATCGCGGGGTTGAAAAAGCCGGATATACCTAGCCGGTCCGTATACAGCATGATAAGAGCGGCAGCAAAAGTTGGTATTGCCACGAGTATCATTATCGAAGTCACGAGGATTGCCCATACGAAAAGCGACGTCTTCATCAATGGCAGGTCGGGGTGTTTCATCTTTAGAATAGTTACGATAAAGTTGATGGATCCCAGGATCGATGAAATGCCCAGTATCTTTAGGCCAAAGATCCACATCTCTGCGGCAGGGCCGGGCGCGTCCAGAATAGAATATGGAGGAGTCGCGTACCACGTGAAGTCCGCCATGCCCAGCCAGACCATTGCCATGGCAGGCGGGATCATCCAGAAGGCGGTGGCGTTCAGCTTTGGCCAGGCCATGTCCTTGTACCTGACCATGATGGGGATGAGGTAGTTTCCTATCCCCGCTGCAAACGGGATGAGCCACAGGAACAGCATGTTTGTTCCATGCGTTGTAAAGATCCTGTGGAACGTGTTTGGATCCGGAATTATTCCCTGGTTTCCGGGCAGGAATAGTTCGGAACGGATTGCTATTGCCAGCGCGCCTCCGATCATAAAGGCAGTGATTGAAAGTACGACGTAAAGCAGGCCGATGTCGGTATGATGAGTTGAAAAGAGGATTTCCCACATGGGACGAGGTTTCCTAACTTCGAGAACCATACACTACCCCTGCTCACCTAGCATGGAATATACTTCAAATAAAAGTATTTTGGTCTTGTGAAAAATTTACGAAACTGGCGCGGAATTCTTGCTGTCAACTGTCAGGCTTGCCGGCACCAGTTTTTCCGCGGCCTGATCTACGGCGACGGGCGTGGTCTCATCTTCGACAAACAACTTGGCGCGCATCTGGTAGTGGCTAAAGCCGCAATATTCCCTGCACTGAATAAGGTATTCGCCGGTAGAATCAGGCATCACCCACATCGTATTTATTCTGCCAGGAACAGCGTCCATCATGACCGTCAGGTCAGGTATGTTGAAAGCGTGATTCACATCCTTTGAAGTTATCTCAAACTTGTATGGGACATTTTTCTTTAGGTGGAGTTCGCCTACTTCCTTCGTGCCGTCCTCGTGCTCAAACGTCCAGAGCCACTGCTGTCCCGTTACCTTGACGACCACCGCATCCGGAGGAGCATGATCTAGGAACCTTTCGACGTCCCATGACGCGGCCCCGACATAGACAAGGAGAGCTATGACAACGCCGACGTAAACCCACTCGTACATCGCGTGGCCCATTAATGCTGACCCTCCATAGGTTCACGCGGGATGTTTTTCTTGTTGGATTCTCGGAACCTGAAGATGACATAGGCAAGCACTCCCATTATTACCGCACCCACGGTAAAGGCAATGACCATAAGCCTGTAGAACAGGTCCCAGATTGCAATCCTGTTGATGAAGGTATTGTTCGATTCCTGAGCAAAGGCGGAAAGAACATCGATGAAAATAAAGGACACCGCAAGTGTCGCAATGATCGAGAGAACTAATCCTGAAGATGACGCCATTGTGCCTCTTCTGCAATCAAACAGTTCCAAGTTGTTATTTAAGGTTTTGCAAACCTCAAACCTCAAACCGCTAACAGATGGCTTTGCAAAGAAAATTCTGTTTTGATATTCTACGTCAGAGTACAGGATTTTCAATTTCTCTAGACCCACCTAATCCTGTGGAAATAAGCAAACATTCCTAGCGCTGCTGCCGCTGACCCTGCTACTATTATTATGAAAGTCGTGTATCTGCCAAGAAACTTGGCCGAGTCCGACTCCTCGAATATGGGAATATCGACGTTCATTCCGTAAAGCGAGCTTAGTATCGACACGGGCATGGATAATGTGAATATGATCGTCAACATCGCAAGTATCTTGTTTGACTTGTCTGTGCCGTGCGTAAAGTCAGTGTCTTTAAAGATCTCGATCGTTTCTTTTGATTCGTCAAGTGTTTCGATAGCCTTGTCTATGTGATCGTTCACATCATCAAAGTAAAGAGTAAAGTCTTCCTCTGAGAAATGCTCTATGTCTTTGGCAGCGACCTCTGTCAAGGTCCTTCTAAGTGGGATGGCTATCCTTCTAAGCGACGTTATCTCTCTTCGAATGTACGAGATTTCCTTTGCGGCATCGGTCTTTTCATCAAACACCACGTCTTCAATGTCGTCGATGTTGCCGACGATCTTTTTCACGATATTGAGCATGTCGTCGGTCAGGGCGTCTACGATGCTATGGAAAAGGTACCCCGCGGATTTCCCCATGAGCTCCTGTCTGGATTTTTCGCTCTGGCGACACTGCTGGAAAATTTCTGCCACTGGCCTTAGTTCTTTTTGATGGACCGTTACCAGGTAGTTGTTCCCAATGAACACGGCAAGCTGGCTTGACTTTGGAATCCTTTCCCGCTCGATGACGGGGAAATGAAGGATGACAAAGATATGATCGTCGTACCTGTCTATCTTGGGTATCTGAATTTTTGAGAGGCAGTCCTCCAGATTGAGCTCGTGAAAAGTGAACCTGTCGCCGAGCTCTTTCATCAGTGATCTGTCCGGATCACCAGCATCTATCCACCTAAAGCCGTTGTTCGTGATTTCTTCGAGCAAGCGCGCAACAGTCTTCGCGCCACCAGGACTTAAACTTGAGGCAGGCAAATCGATATTGGCCTTGCATTACGATTTGTGCTCATTCGTTCGGATAGCGGTGCACAGCCATCACGTTTACTCCAGAGATAGAGTATACCTTGCTTTCATGTTTTAGTATCGTAAGCGACGCGTTGCGGATGTGCCACCGATAGAGCACCTCCGGCTTTAGATCAAGCAGAGTGGCAAGCGCAGCTTTGATCGGGTCAAGGTGCGTCACAGTCAGTACATTGCTTTGTCCATGCCGCTGTAGCGCATCGTCCAAAAAGCTCTTTACACGATGCTTTACCGATGCAAATGCTTCAACGCCAAACTGCTCGAGCACCGGATCCCGTTCTGTGTAGAATCTCATGAACAAGTCGCCGTACTTTGTAGTGACTTCTTCGTAGTTCATTCCCACAAGCTTGCCAAGCTCGATCTCGTACAGTCGCTCGTCTATTTCATAGTCCATTCCCAGAGTCTCGCAGACGATCTTGGCCGTCTCGACTGCCCTTATCACTGGCGAAACGTACACCTTGTCTATAGGAATGCTCTTCAGGTGTTTCGCGGCATCTGCAACCTGTTCCCTGCCCTGAGCGGTCAGGTGTGCCTCGATGTGCCTGCCGACTAGAATCCTGCTGACGTTATTTTCGGCCTGACCGTGACGCATAAAGATGACGAGAGGCAATGGATGGAAAGCAAAGCTGCGGGATCGCTTAATAATTTTATCATGATATATTGCCAAGTCGACATAACCCAAAGTTAATATCGTAATCGCTTGTGAACGTCTTTATGAAAATAGGCATAGTGGGCGGCACCGGCGGAATGGGCGAAGGCTTTGCTCTCAGATGGTCCCAAAAGCACGACATCATAGTTGGCTCAAGGGAAGCGCAGAAAGCCAAAGAAGCTGCCGGCAACTACGCAAAGGCTGCAATGGAGGCTTTCGGCGGATCAATGTCAGGCAGTATTTCCGGTGACGAAAACTTTGCAGTTGCAAGGGATGCTGATGTCCTGATCCTTTCAATCCCGTACGAGTTTATCGGTGATACGTGTGCCAGGATGTCCGGCCAGATTAGGAGTGACTGCATAGTGGTCTCGCCCATAGTGCCCATGACGCGAAATGACAACGGCTTTATCTACATCCCGCTTGAGCAGGGCAAAAAACCTGCGGGTGAGCTTGTTGCCGAAGGGCTGCCGCCAAGGTCTAGGATTGTCTCTGCATTTCACACAATCTCTGAGGTCAAGCTGAAAAATGTCGGCCAGAGCCTGGACGCGGACACGTTTATCTGTGGAGATGACCAGGGTGCTGTTGCCACGCTTACCGGGCTGGTTTCAGAAATTTCCGGCCTTCGCCCTGTCTATCTTGGGCCGCTCTCACTTTCTTACCAGGCAGAAATTCTCACGCCAATGCTGCTAAATGCCGCCAGGCGGAACAAGATGAAGAACCCCGGTGTAAAACTGACCTGAGTCCTAGGCGCAAACATTATCAGATTGCAGATGCAATAGCAGTAGTTCAGCCAAAATGAGATGGAAGGAGGAAACCGGTCCAGTAAAGAGAGGCAGGAACTGGATGTCCGCTATGGGCGTGCTGTTTTTGGTAAGTGCAGCTATTGTCCTGATACGCAATGTCGTTCTCTACAATCTTGATTTTTCCGCGGGCTTGATAGAGGATCCGATAAAGCAATTCCTTGACAACTTTGTGAACGGTCAGATCACAAATGAAAAATTTATCCTTGCAATGATAGCTGGAGGGGGGTTCCTATTGTATTGGGGCTTTTTCAAGTTGAAGGAAGATTACGGCGCGCGCGATCCGGATGAATGGAGAAGGTCGCACAGATAGTACAGTCATGCTTTAATAACTATGAATCGACAATATCTAAAGTGAAAGACTGATGGGCTTAATGAATCGCATATCCACAGTTATCAAGCAAAAGGTGAACATGCTGCTCGACAAGTACGAAGATCCGCGCGAAGCTCTCGATTATTCTTATACAAAGCAGCTTGAAATGCTAAACAAGCTGCGAAGGAGCCTAGCGGATGTTGTGACCGCAAGAAAGCGGCTAGAGATGCAGAAGGCAAAACTCTGGGATAACATCCGTCTGCTAGACGAGCAGGCAAGGAGATCGCTTGATGTTGACCGAGAAGACCTTGCCAAGCTCGCACTGGAACGTAAGAACGCCAACCTGCTGCAGACCCAGAGCCTTGACAAGCAGATTTCAGAAATGAAGTTGGAGGAAGAAAAGCTGGTGCAGACAGAAAAGCGCCTCTCGGCAAAGGTCGAAGAATTCCGATCCAGAAAAGAAGTGATAAAGGCCCAGTACTCTGCCGCCGAGGCCCAGGTCAAGATCAAGGAAAGCGTCACAGGAATTTCAGAGGAAATGGCAGACGTGGGCATGTCCATGAACAGGGCTGAGGACAAGACCGAGAAAATGAGGGCCAAGTCGCAGGCGCTGGACGAAATGATAAATTCTGGAGTCCTTACGGATTATACATCAAATAAGGATGAAATTGAAAGGGAATTGGAAAAAATTACAGTACAGGCCTCGGTTGAGGAAGAATTAGCAAAGTTAAAGTCAGAGAAAGAACGTAAAAAGAGGCAACAGGTGGAGCAAGAAGCCCAACAATGAAGCAAAAAGCGAGAGTAAAGCGCGGAAAACGCAGAATGGCCGCAAGCAAGCTCAAGACAAAGAATCGCAAGAAAGTGTCCCGAAAGGCAGGAGCCAGTCGCAAAAAGGGATCGAGCGCGCGAAAAAGTGCCGGCCCAAGTGGAAAGAGGATTGTCCGGATAATGGGCCAGGGCCAGTTCACCGTTGACAGCAAGATGCTGAAAAAGCTCAACGACATTGACAATGCTATCGTCGACATGGTGAGCAGGGAGCGATCGGATGACGCGGAATTCAAGAGGAAATTGACAGAGCTCAGCGAAATAGTGGTAAAAAAAGGCAAGCCCCTTGATCCAAAGGCCATAATTCAGTCTGACATTATCCTGCCAAGCGCCGACCTGTCAGTCGACGAAGCAAAAAAGCTCTTCAGGGGCGAAGGCGTTATACCGGAGCTCTAAGCGGCAGGTCCCACATCGGGTACCAAAGTCCCATGTCGCGCTCAAAGGGGATCTCTTCTCCGAGTGCCGACATGATCTTCATTTCTTCTTCCGTGTCCCTTGACTTTTGAACCAGAGGTACAAAGGGGTAAAAGTTGTTGCGTCTAAAGTTGTATATCAGGTAGTGATGGCCGCCGCTTTTTCGTTCGCTCTTGAATTCAAAGACGGCCGCCAGAAGCTGATCCGAGAATCCTTTTTCTTCTACAATGCCACTTGCAGCTGTCAGGCCTGCCAAGAGATCCTCTATCCTGCTGCCTTCAAGAATTACCCACAGGTACCCGTACTGGTCGGTTACTGCTCGAAAGGCCAGATCAAATTCCGGCCTGAGAGTGTCCATGAACCGCCGGAGGTCCTGTTCCATTTCATAGAATGCAGAGCCGCTCATGGTCTTGAAAGTGATTGCGCACCTGCCACTGACCTTTAGCCCAAGTTTGGTCTCCATCGTAATGTGTGCCGATGAAATAGTAAAGAGTATGTCAGAGTCGCTTTTTGGCATGCGCTTGTTGTTAATGCTGTCGCGTATCCTCCGGAAAAAACTCAGCTCATGGCAGCCTCCATTTCCATGAGTTTTTGCACTCTCTGCTGAACCGGAGGGTGCGTGGAAAAGAGGCTTGAAAAAGAATCGCCGGACAGCGCCGGAATGATAAAGAACGCATTCATTCCTTCCACCTGCCTCAGGTCCTGGGTCGGTATGCGCTTCATTGTTCCGCTTATCTTTAGAAGTGCATTGGCCAGCTTTGTTGGCTTGCCGGTCATCAGGGCGCCGTCCCTGTCGGCCACAAACTCTCGGTAGCGCGAAATGGCCCGGATAATGAGAAAGCTGACAAACCATGTAACGATGGCAACTATCATCACAAGCGCCGCACCTCCCGCGCTGTCACGGTTCCTGCCGCCGTACCCGCCGCCGTAAAAGCCAAATCGCATTAGGTACCACGCCACGGTGGAGAACAGGCTTGCAAGTGTCAGCACGAGCACGTCGCGGTTCTTTATGTGCGCAAGCTCGTGCGCGACGACCCCTTCGAGTTCCTCTGTTTCTAGCTCTTGCATAAGGCCTGTGGTGACTGCCACTATCGAACTCTTTCGGCTCTTGCCGGTGGCAAACGCATTTGGCATCCGGCTGTTGACGACTGCGATCCTGGGTTTGGGCAGCCCGTTCCTGGCCACTATTCTTTCAACGAGCTCATGGAGCTCGGGGAACTGCTCCTTGGTTACCACTTTTGCCCCGGTGCTCCACAGAACTATTTTGTCAGAAAAATACCACTGGGAAAGGATCATTATCCCGGCGATTACCGCTATCGAAATAAAATCAAGGCCAATGTAGACAAGCACAGTCAAAAACACAAGGTAGAGGATTGTCAGGACTGCAAAGCTGAGAATTATTCTCGCGTTGAGCCCGGAATCCTGTATCTGCCAAGGCTTTTTCTTTTCGAACACCTACACACTATTGCGCTAATGATCTATAATTATTTATGCAGAAACCGCTCGAGCTTGTCCATCGCTTTTTCCAGCATTTCTTCCGGCGGCAGGTAGACTATTCTGAAATGCCCCGAGCCATATGTGGCTCCAAAACCCGAGCCGTGGACTGTGAGCACCCCGGTATTGTTCAGCAGGTCGATGACGAAATGCTGATCATCGCGCCACCTTGTACCAAGGCTGATCTTGGGAAACACGTAGAACGCGCCGTGTGGCACTTTGCACTGTATCCCCATGCCGTTCAGGCGCTTTACGACATAGTCGCGCCTTTCCCTTAACTTACCCACCATGCGTGGGATGTGGGACTGGGGTCCCCTGAGCGCCTGGACCGCCGCTATCTGCACCGGCAGGTTCGAGGCTATCCTCACGCGGGCGAGCTTTGGTATGTCCTCCCGAAGACCTGCCAGCTTTTTGGACCTGCTGTTCAAACAGATGTATCCGCAGCGCCAGCCAGTCATCAGGTATGCCTTTGAGAACCCGTTAAGAAGGATCACGGGAGCATCCTTGGCTACCCTGCCAATGCCCGTAAACTGTGAATCAAAAACAATTTTGTCATAAATCTCGTCGCAGATCACGTAGAGGTCGTGCTCTGTAGCGATGTCTATTATCTGCCGCAGGCTCTTTCTGTCAAAAACTTCGCCCGTCGGGTTGTTCGGGCTGATGATGCATATCGCCCGTGAGCGGTGCGTGATCTTGGATCGCAGGTCTTCCAGATCGGGCCGGCCATCCTGGTGCAGCCTGAATTCTACCGGCTTTCCTCCGTAGAACTTTGCGTACGAGGCATAGGGCGGATAGTAGGGTCCCGGCATCAGGACCTCGGTATTTGGATCGACTATGGACGCCATGGTCATGTCAAGGCCCTCCGAAACTCCGTTCGTAACGATAACGTCTTCATCGGTGACATCCAGGCCCTTCTCGTGCTCTTTATCCACTATTGCCTCGCGAAGCTCCGGGAGACCCTCGGAATCGGCGTAATAGTTTTCGTCCCGGCTCACAGCGTCAATTAGCGCCCTCTTGATATGATCCGGAGTCTTGAAGTCAAACTTTACTGGATCGCCGATGTTGAGATAGATGATGTCCTTGCCGGTAGCCCTGTACTTGCGCGCGTATGTTGTGATGTCACGGATTGCATATTCTACGCCGTGAGTCCTGTCGGATACCTTCAAGTGGACGATTAGAGGGAAAAGGCTACCAAGATAAATTGTTATGCGTTGGCTGGATAAATCAGAATCTCTACAATAAACTTAAAACCCGTATGGGCAGTCTTTGCATCGTATACACATGCCGGCAAATTATGAAGCAGTAATGAAACTCGCGCTGGAGAGGGGATTCTATTTTCCAAGTTGTGAAATTTACGCTGATGCCCCAGCAGGCTTTTGGGAGTACGGCCCGACAGGTGTTGGCATCAAGAACAAGTTTATCGAGCTCTGGCGACGCGAGCTGGTACGGCGCGACGGCATGATGGAGATAGATGGATGCCAGGTGATGAGCAAAAGCGTCTTTGTAGCTTCGGGCCACCTGGGCAATTTCACAGACCCGATAATAAAATGCACAAAGTGCGGGTCGACCTTTCGCGCTGACCGGTTCATCACCGAAAAGACGGGAGAGGATGTCCCGGAGAAGATGGCAAATGAAGGGATAGATTCCATCATTGCCAAGAAGAACTTGAAGTGCCCGAACTGCAAGGGCGAGTTTGGCCGCGTCAGCCGGTTCAACATGATGTTCAGGATTGGAATCGGACCCGGGGGAGAGGAAGCCTACCTCCGGCCTGAGACATGCCAGACTATTTTTGTGGACTTTGCGCGAATCTTCAAGACAATGCGGGGCAGGCTGCCGCTCGGAGTCGCCCAAATAGGCAAGAGCTTTCGCAACGAAATAGCTCCAAGGCAGAGTCTGCTGCGGCTCAGGGAATTCTACCAGGCAGAGATTGAAATTTTCTGCAATCCTGCCAAGCTGGATGAGGTGCCAAGGTTTGAAGAAGTCAGGCAGACGACCCTGAGGATACAGGACGGGCCTGCCATGAAGGAGGCCACTGCTGAAGAAGCCATCAAACTCGGCCTAGTCCCGAACAGGCTGATCGCCTACTACCTCGCTCTTCTTGTCCAGTTCTATGAAAAGACGGGCATAGACTTGCAAAAGAGCCGGTTCAGAAAACTGTCGGATGAGGAAAAAGCGTTCTATGCGACCGCCGCGTTTGACTTTGAAGTCGAGACCAGCATCGGATGGCTGGAGCTCGTCGCCTGCAACTATAGGTCAGACTATGACCTAAAGGGCCACGCGAATACAAGCAAGCAGAATCTTGAAGTACTTGATCCTGCCGACCAGACAAAAGTCCTTCCGCACATTTTCGAGCTTTCAATGGGAATCGACAGAAGCTTGTATACAATACTTGAGCACTGCTACTACGAAGACAAACAGCATGACGACAGGGTGGTGCTTGGGCTCAAACCCTACCTTGCACCTGTGCTCGTCGGGGTGCTGCCGCTGATGAAAAAGGACGGCCTTGACGAGAGGGCCCGGAAAATTCATTCTGACCTAAAGCTGGACTTTGACACCTTCTATGATGAATCCGGCTCTATTGGCCGGCGCTACAGGAGGCTTGAGGAAGTAGGTGCACCGTTTGCTCTGACTATAGACCAGACCACGATGCAGGACGACACAGTAACGGTAAGGCACAGAGATAACATGCAGCAGGAACGGATCAAGGCATCAGAACTGCGCGGATACTTGCGGGAATCATTAAGGCAATAGAGATCGGGTCAATGCGGGACAAGAGGAAAGAAGCGGCGGGAGACGAGATCCCTGTGGAGAAATGGCTGGTAGCCTACCGAAACCCGCAGTCAAAAAAACACCCAGAGGGTTCTGCATTCATGCGGCAGTTCTACGCGCCAGGCTATTACGAGGCATATGACACGGTCATGACGTACGCCGAAAAACAAAAGCTGCAGGTTCTCTGGTTCCGCGAAAAACGTTCGTGCGAACCGTTTGTCAACTCTGACTTTCCGATGCTAGAATCGCTGTGCACGTTTTGCAACAAGAAATTCAACCATGCAGAACCGATCCCATGCCACCATGAGAAGTGCAGGGCGGAATTCTGCTCAAGAGAGTGCGTCGCAGAGCATCGGAAGTTAAGACATTGACTGCCAATGAAAACTTATAATAAGCAGAAAATTTCAACGGGTCTTGTTCTCGCATGAAGAATTTGGTGCCTGACTGATGCCGGGATACAAACATCCCTGCAGATACTGCAAGCAATTGAACCCACATGATTCACAGTTCTGCCCCTTCTGTGGCAAGGCAAATCCAGTCGGCCCGTTGAGGTGTCCGGGTTGCCGCAGCCCGATTCAGGAGAGCTGGAAACGGTGCAGCAGCTGTGGAATCGCATTGCGGATCACCTGCCCCAGTTGCAGGGCTGTCACTTTCCTTGACAGCAACTGCAGCAGCTGCGGTGTCAGCCTGACGGTAGTGTGCCCGAACAAAAAGTGCAAGGCAGAGCAGCTACGCCTCTCCGAGAAATGTATAAAATGTGGCAAGCCACTAAGCTGACCGATTCGCTTGCAGCCATTCACAAGAAACTATAAGGATCACAGCACCGAAGCAGGCTTCCAGTTCACATTTGACTGCGACATTTGCGGCGACGGTTACAAGACGAAATTCGTAGAGTCAAGGACGCACAAGAAGGCAGGATTCCTGCGCGGCCTCGGAAAAGCCGCATCGGTAGGCAGCTCTTTGCTCGGATCAAGCGCCGGCTATCACATTGGATACGGAGTTGATTCGTTTTCTCAAAAGTACCAGGGGATGTCACCGGAGTGGCACAAAGAGCATGAGGTAGCCTTTGAACAGGCCCAGAATGAAGGCAGGGGCCATTTCCAGAGATGTCCAAAGTGCAGGAAGTACGTCTGCGAAAATGACTGGAACGAGCAGGAAGGACTATGCGTCGAGGACGCTCCGCGCGAAAATGTCGAAGTCGCGGCAGCAAAGGCTGACAAGATGGTAAGAGACATCAAGGAAAAAGCTTCCAGCACGCAGGTATTTACCGGCAATATCGAAAGCAAGCAAACCATGTGTCCACAATGCGGCAAGCCTGCTGGCCAGGGTAAGTTCTGCAACAACTGTGGTGCCTCCCTTTCACTGGTAAAATGCGCAAAGTGCGGCAGTCAGAGTCCGGCAGGGACCAGTTTCTGCGGCGAATGCGGATCGAGAATATCCTGAATTTCTGTCGTTATTGCTTTTCCAGATCCAAGGTGACGAGTCGTATTCGCTCACTGTCCCCCCTGAACTGGTCGAGGCAGCGGGTAGCATAGTGTGCAGGTGCATCTTCGTGCACCCCAGAGATCACAAATCCAAGAGAGGAAAATGTTGACATGAGCCACTCTTTCCAGCGGCCGAATTCGGAATCTCCCACCGGCTGCAAAAGCTCATCGGTAAGCTCTGTAACTATCTGAAATGTTCCGCCCCGCCGCAGCTTTTGATAGGCCAGCGCGTACAGCGGCTTCCATTTCTCTGATTGCCTTTCATCGATGTAGGTCGGATCGGGCAATACCGCAACAAACCGCTCCACCGCGCCATTCGCAAATTCCGGGATCAATTCTTCAAAAGAACGATTTATGACAACTGTATTATCCAGCGCCAATCTGGATCTCGCGCTATTGCATTGTTCGATATCCAGCTCGACACCGATGTACAAAGAGTGAGGGTCAGATTTTGCAAGACTTTCGAGCAGCCGGCCGTCGCCCATGCCAAGCTCTATTATGATTCTAGGAAATGCCGCCAACTTTTCGGCTGACAGCATGGCTCAGGCCTTTAGCAGCTCTGCCTCGAGTAGCTGCTGAACGAGCTGCACTACTTCCTGCTCGACCTGCTGCCTGGGCATCCCGAGTTTTGCTGAAAACTGGTCGGTAAGCTGGTTTATCGTCTTGCTCCCGTCGCAAGTGTTCCAGAACTCGATTATCGCCTGGTTTACCATAAAGCCCTGTTCCTTCTCGTTTACCAGAATAAGCGAACCATCTTCCTGCGTTGTCGAGTGGCCTGACTTTAGCGGCCTGCTTTTTTCATAGTCTATCTGGAAGCGCAATTTCGGCTTGCCAAATCCCAGCTTTTCCCTGACTGCAGGATCCATTTTTTCCAGCGTCCAGGGCGGTTCCCAGACAATCTCGACATTGATGTCGCCCACTCCGGCTATCTTGCCGACGTAACGCTTTACGTCGCTTACCAGAGTGTCATGCAGCGGGCAGCCTCGCGTCGTCATGGTCATCCGGATGTCCACGTCCTTGCCGCTTCCAACCTTGACGCCATAGATCAATCCGAGATCGACTACGTTGACGGGTATCTCGGGATCCATGCATTTTTTCAAAGCCGCATACACCTGGTCTTCTGTTACGGTCTGCTGGAGTCCGCCCGATGACATTATTATCACTAAAGGGCGTAAAACGCATTAAATACTTTGTCTAGCCAAGAAGGGATTTCAGGTTTTTCTCGAACGGCGGCTCGAGCACCCCTTTTTCGGTGATTATTCCCGTGATCAGCTCCGGAGGAGTCATGTCAAAAGCGGGATTAAAGATCCTAACCCCCTTTGGCGCCACGCGCTTGCCACCGACCTTGACGACTTCGTCCACAGAGCGTTCTTCGATGACCACGTCATCCGGGTTGCTCTCGAAATCAAATGTGGAAATCGGCGCTGCGACATAGAACGGGATCCCGTGCTTGTTCGCGAGGATGGCTACCTGGTACGTCCCAATCTTGTTAAACACGTGCCCAGTGCGAAGGACCCTGTCCGCCCCGACAATAACACGCTTGATAGCGCCCCTTGCCATCATGTGGCCCACTGCCGTGTCTGGAATGAGACTTACATCTACCCCATCATGCTGGAGCTCAAATGCAGTGAGCCTTGCTCCCTGCATCACCGGCCGAGTTTCGGTAGCAATTACGCTAAGGCGCTTGCCAGATTCTTTGGCTGCCCTTATCACCCCAAGCGCTGTGCCATAGGCCACGGTCGCAAGAGAGCCGGCGTTGCAGTGGGTGAGCACCACTTCGCCGTCCCTAAAGAGCGCGGCGCCGTTGGTACCCATCAGCTTGTTGACCATGATGTCCTCGTCAGACATCTTTAACGCCTCCTCCAGCACCCTTCTCCTAACGTCGTCGACCGTTCTTCCCTGCTTTGCCTTTCCCATTATCCGTTCCAGGGCCCAGAAAAGATTCACAGCAGTTGGGCGAGTTGACCGCAGTACTTTGAACGCGGTTTCAAGATCCGTCATCAAGTCCTCAAGCCTTTTGGCCCTGCTTGCCTGTGCAGCCAGCGCAAGGCCAAAAGCAGCGGTGACGCCTATTGCAGGAGCTCCCCTTACGACCATCTTTTTTATTGCGTCTGCAACTTCATCGTAGTCCTTGCACTTTGCATAGACAAGCCTGTCAGGAAGCTTTGTCTGGTCGATAAGCAAAACGTGATCCTTTTCCCACGATACTGTTAGCAAAAGGTCGAGGGTCTTTCGTTTCGCCAAGCAAGTGAAATCCTTTTTTGGGCAGTATTAAACCTAACTAGGTTGGCCTGCCTATGGCCGCAAACCTGCCGCCGACGAACACAGACACGTCCAGGATTCCTCTTCCATCGTAAACAGCGGCGCCACCGAGTTTCTGCGAGTTCAGACTACGATATTCAGGGTGATCAGCTATTAGCATAACGAGATCCGCGCCCCTGACAGCTTCGCCAATTACAGTCGTAAGCAGGATCTCTTGGGAAAGGCTGGGATCGCTCCGGACAAGCGGGTCGTGGACTCGGATTTCCTTTACCCCGCGCCTCCTCAGCTCTTTTATGACTTCGTAGGTGGGCGACAGGCGCGTATCTGACACTCCACCTCTAAACGCCAGTCCGAGCAGCGCCACAACGGGTTGCGCCCCGGCAGAACCGCCCACCAGCTTCATCGCCTGATCTACGCAATAGGCAGGCATGGAATCGTTGATGCTCCTTCCCAGCCGGGTAATGTTGCACTCGATCTTTTTCACGTCCGCCGCGTGGAGCACGAACTGCGGGTATATCGGGATGCATGCCCCACCTACTCCTGCACCTGGCCTGTGAATGTGGCAGAACGGCTGCGAATTCGCAGCAAGCCTTGCCTCCCAAAAGTCTACCCCGACTCCCTCGCAGAACTTTGCCATCTCGTTCGCAAGCGCAATGTTGACGTCGCGATACACCCCTTCAAGGAGTTTTTCTGTTTCAGCGGCTGCCAGGCTTTGCATCTTGATGACACCTTTCCGGCTCACAATGGAATACAGTCTGGCACCGATATCCAGGCTTTTTGGACCTGCACCAGCAACTATCGCGGGGTAGCCGTGCTCGATGTCCTGAATCGCTCTCCCTTCGTAGATCCTCTCTGGATTGTAGATCATGAAAAAGTCCTGCTCAGCGCGGAGATCACTTTCGTTTTCAAGTATCGGTATGACCACGTCTGCAGAAGTTCCCGGAGGAACGCTTGGATTTAGCGAAACAACGTCGCCTTTCTTTAACCCCTTTCCCACTGACGAGGCAACCTGCTTTACAGCCGCCAGGTCTGCGGAGAATGAGTCGGTGACAAGGACCGGTACGCAGATCAGTTTTAGGTGCGAATCTTGTGAGGCCTTCACGGGATCGTCATAGAGGCAGAATCGCTTTTCCCTGAGTCCCTTGGCATATGCCTCATTGACTCCGGGCTCTGGAACATGCGTCCTGCCCTTCTTGGCATTTGACAGAACGGCCCGGGAGTTATCGACTCCGATTACATGGGCACCGGCACGAAGCCACACGGACGCCAGAGGTGAGCCAACGTGTCCAAGACCGTATACTGCTATCTTGAATGCTCCCGACCTTATCCTTCCTTGAAGCGCGCGGGATTCTGCCTTCCGTCTGTGGGTCCCGCGTTTTCTATTCATCTAGTGCCAGCATATACTTTTCATATATTAGAAGTGATCTGCTCTTGTAGATAACCGGTTAAATTCCCGCGGCGCCATTAGGCACTGATTGTCGAATTCGCGCACAGTGCCTTCCGTCATCGAGAACTACACAAGAAGCTTGAATTGTCCGGTGGCGCTGGTCGGCTGCCGTGCATCTGAAAAATTCCACGACTGCTGCGAATACGACCTGGCGCTATTCACAGATCAGAGTCGACAGAACCAGGTATTAGACATCGGAGGCCACGCGGTAGAACTCTTGTATTTTTCAAGGCAACCGCGGAGCTACCCAGTGGAACTGCAGCAAATGGTCATCATGAGGGATGACAACAGGTTTTCACTGGCCTCTGCAGCAAAGAGGATGACTCTACAAGCCGGCAGAACATTGGCAGCCGCCGGGAGAAAGTCTCTCGTCGGTTCACTTTTCTGCCAGCAAAAGATGACCAGAACTGCTGAAAATCCAGCTATCGCAGGCATGTGGGCAAAATTCGCTGCCTACCAATTTCTAGATGGGATGCTCGAGCTTTCAGGCTCAAGGCCGATGCCGCTCCACGAGCTGGAACAGGTGAGGCAGACAGATACGTCGGCGGGACTGGCTGATGGAATCCAGGCCGCCCTTGAATGCATCGGAATCGAGAGGGCCACAAGGCCGGCAATCTCGCGCTCAATAGAGGCCACAATGGAATTGAAATCCAAGGATTATGACCGAGATCTTATGTTGTCAAAGGTGAATCACCTGCTTGATAAGCAGATGCTGTCTGATTGTTACTTTTATATCGGAAGAATGGCGGCAGGAAATCTTGCAAGAAGAAGTGACTTGTTCTACTCGCGGTATGCAAAACTCATCCAGATTTCAATGGATCTCACCAATGACGTTCAGGAGCTGAAAAAGTTGCAGCGCCGCCTTTTCCGTGCCGCAAACGCCGGCTTGAAGGTATGACTATCTCTTTCGTACTGTCAGCACCGGGGTCTGCGGGACTACGAACCCTCCGCTGGTTCTGGCCCTGAGCTTTGCCTTGTACTTGAGATTCCTTGGCTTTGTCCTGAGCCTGTAGCCGCAGCACGGGCACCACAGCCCATCCCACTTTATGAATATCTCGCATATCTGGCACCTCTTTTGGCCGCTAGCGTACCTGCCAGAG
>DATBMW010000070.1:0-7858 GCA_036554645.1 Nitrososphaera sp. | reverse complement strand
TCGAACCGCCGGGACGGCATTTTTGTCTTCCTTCATGTTCTCAAATTTCATCACCCTGCCAAAGGTCTCTGGATCCTCCATTTCAAAGCACAGGTCTCCTGATTCGGGTCTGACCAGTTCGGCACCCCCACGAATCGCTACGCTGAGGCACCTGTTGAAAACAAAGGCCTGGTAAGCCTGAACGAACAGCCTGCGTATGTTGATAGGGACGGCCCGCAGGGCGCTGATGCTGTCCTTGCCGGCGACAAGAGCTGCAAGTACGCTGCGCTCGATGTCCATGCCCCTTGGCAGCGCATTCAGTACCGAGTGATAATTCTCGGGGTCGGAGATCCTTGCGCGAATTTCTCTGCTCGATGGACTGTCGTATTCGGTAGTGTATGACAGCAATGTTTCGACCGCCTTTCCAAATTGCCTCTTTACGATTTCCCTTCCGACCAGATGAGTCACGAGCCTTTCGCTTCCGAACCTCTGCAGCCCGTAAAAATTTCCGATCTTTTCTATCTGGGGAATGAATGATGGGAGATCGGCGGGGTTTGCATCTGCAATCGTTATGCAGAAATCATTTCCTGCAAGGAACTCTCTTCCTATGGGTCGTTTCGTAAAGCCCTCAAGAGTCAGGCGGACGTGACTTGTTTTCATTTCGGTCAGAGGATTCTTTGTGACAGTTTCTGCGCCGGCGTACTGTCGGGTCAGTGCCTTGGCGTCCTTGATGCCCATTACCCGGAGGCGAATGTGAAACTGGTGCTCGATTTCGATTAGCGCATGGTTCGAATCAATGCCTTCTTTTTCCATGATGTACAGAGGGTATCGATGTTTCTCGTCATATGACTTGGAAATGGCGTGGCCAAAAGATGGCTGTACCATCTCTGATACCCTAAATCCTTCGCTTTTCTGCTTTATTGACCCCCCTGTCCCCTTGAAACTGGTGCAGTAGCATTCTATGCCTGCGAGTAAGTCGATCTTGGGGACAGGTTCCAAGTCCGTCTATTTCTTGCGCTTTTTTTGTTTCTTCTTGCCGGCAATCTTTCTGGATGCTTTTTTCGCAGATTTGGGTTTTGACTGCTTTTTCGCAGGCTCTTCCTTCTTTGCAGGCTTTTCCACGGATGGAGCCTCTGCCATCGACTTTGCAGCAGATTTCAGCTTCTCGACGTTTTCGGGGTACTTTGTTTGCCTCCAGACATCGGTTGGAATTCCGCTGTTTCTGGCAACTCTCACATTCATTCCTGCCTCCTTTAGCTCCTCTAGCGAAAATCCCCGTCCGGCTCTGGATCCATTGTTTACCATCGCTTCCATAATGTGATATGTTTCAAACGCTCTAATAAAACTGATTACGCCTAATTGTTTCGAGTCCTATGCGGTCGATTTCCTAAATTAATATTTGGGGACCGGCATGTAGCCAGTATGGCCTACTGGCTGTTCAAGCAGGAACCTTCGAGCTACAGCTACACCGATCTTGAAAGGGATGGAAGGACGACATGGGATGGAGTAAAGAACAACCTGGCGTTGAAGCATCTGCGAACAGTGAGAAAGGGAGACAAGGCGCTGTTCTATCATACGGGCGAAGAGAAGCAGGCCGTAGGAATGATAGAGATAACTTCTGACCCGTACCCTGATCACAAGGACAAATCCCTTGTAGTAGTCGATGTCAAGCCTACCGGCAGGCTCGCAAAACCGATCACCCTTGGGCAGATCAAGGGCGATCCTGCGTTTGCGGACTGGGAGCTCGTCAGGATCTCCAGGCTTTCAGTCATGCCAGTACCTCCTGTGCTCTGGCAGAAAATAATAAAGATGGCTGGAAAATAAAGACCGCTGCAGAACTTTTTCACGGTGCCTACAGCAATTTGAATTCGGTGTATGTGTGATACGCGAGTCGCTCATGTTTCGCCCTATATATTAAATAAGCCACAGCCACCAAGTCAGAGGCGTGTCACCAAAGCGGCGCGTTGCGGTGGTTACGGCAATTTTCGCAGCGCTCGGGATAGGAGTGAGCGTGGCCATAATCGCTTTCGGTGGCGGCTTTTCTGGAGGTCCGACTCCTCTCGACCCACCTGGTCCCGAGGATATTTGGGTCGTGGGCTCTAGCATTCGTGACGGGACTGTTCTAAAGTATTCGCTGTCTTCGATAGGCCCGTCGAGCTCGCTTCACTCTGCCACAGTTTCGATGAACTTCAGGGAATCTGGCAACAACTGGAATGTCACTTTCGCAATAGTCAATGGCACGGACCAGGAATTCACAAATGGTATCACCATGTCCAAGATGCTGACAAGGGAAGGAGAGATCGACGATTCCTTCATGCCGTACCTCGAGCCCATCCAGTCATCCGTTTTTGCAGTGCGAGACATGGACTACGGCAATAGAGACAAGTACCTCGTGGTAGGGGCGCCGTGGAATACAATATTCTACAAGGCGTCGCAGGTCACGGTAAGGGTTACTGCTGAAGAAAAAATTCAGACACCCGCTGGGTCCTTTGATTCGTTCGTGCTGAGCTACAAACTTGGAGAAAAAGAAAGCAGGATCTGGATGGTTAGTCACCTCCCGTTGCCGGCTAGAGCAGAAGTCTACGATACGGATGATAACCTGCAATACAAATTTGAGCTGATAGAGGTTTCCGGTGTAGGTCCCCCTGCCAGTCCGGCCAGCGCGCTGTAGACCAAGTCTGCAGTCCCAAAGTGTCGGGCCTGTCAGCCCTCTTTGCTCAAATAAAGGTTCTCCATCAGCCAATCTGCATACGCGCTTACTTTGTCGTTGATCTTGCACCAGAAATGAACCGAACCCGGAAGAATCTCGATCCTGCCCGTCGGCATGACAACCTTGACGCCCTCTTTGCCTTCGTACATGTACGCGTCCTGCGGCTTTGCCTCGTCACCCAAAAGCTCGACTGCTTTTTTCTTCACTTCTTCACGCGGAATAGGAAATGTCTTGCGGAACTTGTCCACCACAATTCCTAGGTTTTCGGTGCCGTACGATTCTACATCTGATATCTTGCCTGCGACAGGAAAGTGCAGCTGCAGGTCAACTCCGTAACGCGAGCCGGTAAAGCCGGCCAGCTCGTTTACCTTCTGGTACGCCAGGTTCGGGCTCCTCTTCAACATCCTGTAAAGGGCGTCCCTGTTGAGCTCGATGTTCCTTGCAAGATCCTCAATCAGAGTCGCGAAAGTGACAGTCACTCTTTCTATGTCGTCGTCTAGCACTATAATTATTATACGACGGGGTGGACTGCTACTTGATTGAAATCAGAGCAGCTCTACACCAGGGCGAAAAAGGTCATACCAGGTGGAGTGAACAGCCCCGTTCGATTTTACGATCCTTATCCGTTCTTTGCGACATCTGCAAGGGGCAGCAGGATTACGACCGCGGACCACAGGGCGTACCTTGACTACTGCATGGGTTACGGCGCTATGATTCTTGGCCACGGTTATCCTTCGGTCATCGAAGCGGCAAAATCCCAGCTTGAAAACGGCACGCTGTTTTGCGTTCCTACAGAGCGCGAGATAAAGCTCGCCGAGATGATTAACAAAGTCGTACCGTGCGCAGAGATGACCCGACTCGTAAACACGGGTTCCGAAGCCACGATGCATGCGATAAGGCTCGCCCGGGCCTTTACAAAAAGAAAGGATGTTGTAAAATTTGCCGGTTGCTACCACGGAGCTCACGACTATGTGCTTGCAAAGGCAGGTTCTGGCGCCGCCAGCTTGCCTTCCTCCGACGGAGTTCTTGACGAGGCAGCGTCACACACTCATGTCGTCCCCTACAACGATCCTGCCGCTCTAGAGCGGGAAATTGAGAAGAACAAGAGTGGCACTGCCTGCGTGATTATCGAGCCGGTGCTTGCAAACATTGGGCTCGTAGCACCGGAAAAAGGGTACCTAAATGAGGTAAGAAAGATAACAGAACAAAATGACGTTGTGCTGATATTCGATGAGGTAGTTACCGGCTTTCGCCTCGCTCTCGGCGGTGCGGCCGAGTTCTTTGGGATAAAACCCGACCTGTCCACATTTGCAAAGGCGCTCGGGAATGGCTTTCCCATTGCAGCCATCACCGGAAGGCGGGAGGTAATGCAGCAGCTTGCACCCGCGGGCAGCGTCTATCAGGCGAGTACTTTTGCCGGGAACCCCGTGTCTGTTGCAGCTGCCACAGCGGCGCTTGGGACTCTTGTAGAAGGCAAGAACGCCATCTATCCTCAAATCGCCAGGATGTGTGACAACATCGTCGGTGGCATCAAGGACATGCTGTCGGCGGCGAAGCTCGAATGCGCGGTGAACTCGATCGGCTCGATGTTCCAGGTATTCTTCACACCGGAGAAAGTCAAGGACGAGGCATCTGCAAAAAAATCTGATGCTGCGAACTTTCGCAGACTATTTGACGAGCTGATAAAACGCGACATTTTCATCCCTCCATCGCAGTTTGAAACATGTTTTGTTTCATATGCGCACAATGAGGACGACGCCGACAAGACCATTGAGGCCTACGGCGAAGCCTTCCGTAGGATATCAAAGAAATGACGCAGACAGTGCGAGTAGGCACCAGAGGAAGCAGGCTCGCACTTGCCCAGACAGAGATAGCCCTTGCGGGCCTGAAAAGGGCGCACCTGTCCGCGCGGTTTGAAGTGGTTACCATCAGCACAAAGGGCGACGTGGACAGGAGGCCGCTCTTTACCATGGACGAAAAGGGTATTTTTGAAAAGGAAGTAAATGAAGCGGTGAGGAAAGGGCAGGTGGACTTTGCAGTCCACAGCCTGAAGGATATCCCTTCAGACCTTTCAGAAGAACTCGTCGTCGCCTCGATTCCAAAGAGGGCGAGCCCCAACGACGTGCTGGTAAACGACAATGGCAGAAAGCTGAAAGAGCTGGCGCCGGGATCAATCGTTGGGACCAGCAGCCTCAGGAGGGCGGTGCAGCTAAAGCAGTTCAGATCTGACCTGAACATAAGGCCGATAAGGGGCAACGTAGAGACCCGCGTAAAGAAGGTGATCAGCGGCGAGTACAACGCAGTAGTGCTGGCGGAGGCCGGCCTGACTCGGATAGGGATGAAGGATGTCATAGTGGAGAGATTCGGAGTGAGAGAGTTCGTGCCGGCTCCAGGCCAGGGAGCCATAGCCATTGTCTGCAGAAAAGACGACAAGAAAACTGCAGGTCTTCTCAGGCAGATAGACGATCCGCGCTCTCGCGCCGAGGTTCTCGCAGAGAGGGCACTTATCAAAAAGGTGGAGGGAGGATGCAGGTTCCCCCTTGGAGCAGTCGCGATAACAAAGGACGAAAAGATCACCGTCTATGCCAGCGTTTTTTCCGCGGACGGCACGCGCAACATAAAGGTCAAAAAAGTCGGCAGGGCGGCCGAGCCTGAAAAACTGGGCAACAGGGTTGCGGACATGCTGATAAAGCAGGGCGCGCTCGAGCTGGCTTCAGGATGGAGAAGCGCGGTGCAGGAGTGGAATGACAGGCTTTGAAAGGCAGAGTCTTTATCTGCGGCGCCGGCCCCGGCGATCCGGGCCTTGCGACCGTGCGCGCCATGCAGCTGGTAAAGAGCTGCGACGTCATACTCTACGACAGGCTCGTCAGCAGGGAAATAGTCGATCAGATTCCTGAAGGGACCGAAAAGGTCTACGTAGGGAGAAGCGTTGGCGATCCAGCTACTCACCAGGAACGAACGAACCAGCTGATGGTGAAACATGCAAAGCAGGGCAAGCAGGTGTTGAGGCTCAAGGGCGGAGATCCTTTCATCTTTGGCAGGGGCGCCGAAGAAGCCGAATACCTGCGAAAGCATGGAATTGGATTCGAAATAGTCCCGGGCATCACGTCTGCCATAGCATCGCCGGCGTACGCAGGAATACCACTGACCCACAGGAGGTTTTCGTCATCAGTCGCCATCGTCACAGGCCATGAAGGAGCCGAGAAGGACGAGCTAGCGGTAAAGTGGGACAAGCTGGCCGGCTCTGTAGACACAATAGTCGTCATGATGGGAATCGGCCAGCTGGAACAGATTGCGCGCGACCTGGTAAAGGCCGGGATGAAAAGAAACGCAAAGGTCGCGATTATACAGAGCGGCACGACCGAAAAGCAGAGGGTGGTAAAAGGAACTCTTGGTACAATTGTGCGCATAGCCGAAACCGCGAACGTGGGACCGCCGGCCGTCATAGTGATCGGATCGGTGGCTGCGTTGAACAAAGATCTGTCATGGTTCAACCCAACTTGAATGCATTAAAAGACAGAACGATCGCAATTACAAGAAGCAGGCGTGACGCGGACGAATTCTTTAATATGGTGAATGCCGAAGGCGGCACGGCTATAGCGTTACCAACGATCCATGTCGTTCCAAAAGGAGAAAAAGCTGCCGCAGACTTTCTTGACAAGCTGAAACGGGAATTCGATTATTGCGCGTTCATGAGCTCACAGGCAGTCGATGTCCTGTTCAGTCATGCGCCCCGAAAGGAAACGATCGCAGCTTTGAACAAGCTGCAGGTCATAGCAGTGGGTCCCAAGACCAGAGCGAGACTGGAGGCTAATGGAGTAAGGGTCGGCCTTGTTCCTAACAGGTTTTCTTCGGCCGGCTTGGTTGAGCTACTTGCAGGGAGGCAGCCAGAGGGCAAGAAAATAATCATCCCAAGAAGCGCAGCAGCAAATGACTTTGCCGCAAAGGCACTCGCTGGACTAGGAATGAAGGTGGAGCAAGTTTTTCTTTATACGGTAAAGACAAGCGCTCCGGGAGAAGGATGGCAGACATTTGCTACGCTGCTGGCAAAGAAAGAGGTGGACGGCATTGTATTTACAAGTGCCTCAAGTGTTCGTGCCTTCTTTGAGATATTGGGCAGGATGCCGCAGAACAGACAAAGGCTCGACAGGCTCACAAAAGTGATCTCGATAGGTCCGTTCACAAGCCGTGAGCTTAAAAAGCGGCGTATCGAATACCTTGAAGCCGGAGAGCATACCGTAAAGGGGACGTTGGAGCTGGCCCGCCGCGTTATCGGTACTCTGGACTAGATTTGCTAGTGCTTTAGTGCAGTACGGGATTCCATGGACTCGAGCTCTTTTGTAAAACACGCGGCACAGACTGACCTACCATTAAATTCCAAAAGATCCGCTTGCGTGGTGCATCGCTTGCATCGCCCGAACAATGAGATTTTATTCCGCTGAGATTAGTTAACTTCTGGTATGTCGTTATGCAATACACCTCAAGATATTCAGAAGGGGAATTGCAGATTCCCGCTTTTCTAGCCACTGGGGTGTCGCCACTGCCCTTGCGCAAATCGAGCTTGATATTACAACATTTGCCTAACTACAGCGAATAGAGGGAGAAATCCTTATCATGTCATGAACCGGAACGATTGATCAGTATTGTCCCGAGCAGTCAACCACATAGCAATTTCAGTTACCGACATCAAATTGGCAATGAGCTGGTACCGCGACGTAATGGGCATGAAAGTTCTAGCAGAGCCTACTCTAATTTCTACGCAAGAACCTGCCAGTGATGCGCATCTTGCAATGCTGGTGAAAGAGGTCTTTGGTCCCCGGCTGGGCAAATTCATGATATGCCACATGATTGCGGCAAACGGCCCCGGAATAGAGCTGTTTCAGTTCATAGAACCGCGGGCCGTACGCAGGGATGATAATTTTGAATACTGGAAGACTGGATTCTTCCACCTGGCCATAACCGAACCCGACGTTGAAGGGCTGGCATCAATGATAGCATCTACGGGTGGAAAAAGGAGGACCAAGGTTCTTGAGGTTGCTCCCGGCAAGAGGATTTGTTTCTGCGAGGATCCTTTTGGCAACGTCATCGAGATCTACTCGCACAGCTACGAACAGTTCTGGTCAGATGCTGGGTCGCCTGGCGGATCCAAAAAGCCTTAACAGCATGCAC
>DATBMW010000045.1:0-63887 GCA_036554645.1 Nitrososphaera sp. | reverse complement strand
CTATTCCACCTTTCGCGTCTGCATCATCTAAAGCGGACAAAGATGTAGCGGTATATATTGGCGCCAGCCGTTCTCTTTTTCCATGCTGTGGTTCGTAGGGATCGGCATCAACGGCTATCGCGGCCTGAGCCTCCATGCTCTGGACATTCTGAAAAAATGTGACAAGGTATACGTCGAGCGGTTTACGAGCGACCTGAGTGATAGCGACATCGGATCGCTTCGGTCAGTACTTGGTCTTGAAGTCAAGCCTGTTGAGAGATGGTTTGTCGAAGACGGCCGAGAAATTCTAGAGAACGCAAAGTCAAGGCATGTTGCCCTGGTCACGTATGGAGACCCCATGATAGCCACCACGCACGGGGAGCTCCGGTCAAGAGCTGCATCGGATTCGATCAGGACTGCGGTGCTACATTCTGCATCTGGAGTCTATTCCAGCATAGGGGAAACCGGACTTCACCACTACAAGTTTGGCAGGATGGTAACGATGATGTCGGACAAGCAATCGGCCATAAGCGTCTACAATACTATTTTCGATAACCTTCTTTCGGGTTGCCACACCTTGATCCTTACCGAATATAGCTCTGGCGAAAATGGCAGTGCATTTTATCTCAACCCAATAGAGGCATTCAGGTTGCTATCAGAAGTCGAGGCAGATCAGAAATACGGCGTTTTTTCCGACAGCACCTTTGCAGTTGTTGCTTCCCGCACTGGCACGGACAGCCAGCAGATAACATCAGGTAGCGTTGGATCTCTTGCACGCTCTGAATTCGGTGAAGGTCCGCACAGTGTGATCATTACAGGTCCACTTCATTTCACAGAGTCAAAGGCCCTCACTTTGCTCAGCAGAAATCTTGACCAGCCCACAGACAATTCACAAGCACTAAAGAGGATCTCCGTGCAGATGGTCGAACGCTACGCGCCAAAGGCAATAGCAGCTGTTCAGCACATGCGAGAAATCCTGAAAGCTGAAACGGATGGCGCCACTGCGAACAGGGGAATGTTTGAGGTGCTCGACAATGCCGAATGTTATATCTCTGATTCAAAGCGCTTCCTGAACCAGGGAAAACATGAACTTGCTGTTTTGAGCATCGGTTATGCAGAAGGGCTCGTTGACGCACTCCGCTTTCAAAAGGGGATAAATCCCTGGGAAACTGCATCTTGACAAATATATTGGAGCAACAGGCGATCGACTGAAGTGTCAGGCGTTCAGGATCATGGATTCAACCTTTTGATTCAGGAAAGAGTCAAAGAGTTCAACGATTGGAGGATGCAGAACCTTACGACCAAGTTTGATTTTTCCGGTAAAGATTTTTCTGGCAAGGACATTTCAGGGGCGTACCTTAACGGCGTGAAGGCTGATTCTGCTAATTTTTCTAGGGCAAACCTCGCTGCAGCTAACCTCGTTCAGGCCAGCTTGAATGGCGCAAATTTCGAAGGGGCAAAACTGGCCGAAGCGTTGCTGATGTACACAGAGATGAAGAAAGCGCTTCTTGTCGGTGCCGATCTCACGAAAGCAAACCTAATGTGGGCAAACCTTCAGGAAGCCGACATGACGGGGAGCAAATTGTCCCAGACGGTCTTGGTGGAGGCCAACCTCAAGAACGCAAAAATCGACAGCAGCACAAGATCCGGCGCCTATCTAAAGGACGCAAGGCTTGATGGTACTGTCTGGCTCGAAAACGGCGAAAAGCATTAAGTCTTTGTCCGAACGTTCGGATCAACTCCTATAGGATTCATCGTATGATTGTACATGTGGTTGACCGCGGTCTAATTCGTGAAGCGCCGCCTCTTTCCAAAGATTTATTAAGTTATCCGAGACCTTTTTCTCGTAGTATGGCGAGCCCTCCTACCGGAGGAAATGTATCTCGGCGTGACTTTCTGAAGCTGATGGCCGCCGCTGGTACTGTCTTGACATTTACGCCTTTCGTTGATTGGGGCAAGTTCCTGCCAAACCCTGTGGGCAACGTATCCGTTAGAGCAAAGGTTGAGCTTGCGGACGGCAAGATTGCAAATGTAAATACCTTCAAGATCAATTATTCAGAGGTTATCATTTATCCAAAGAGTGAAGATCCGGCACTGAACAAAGAGGCTTTCAGGACTTGGCAGTTGATCAGGCTTCCGAAAGAACTTGGCGGAGAAAATACTGATGGTTCTGCCTTTAGAGCGTACAGCATGGTCTGCCTCCATCTGTGGTGCCTCTGGAAATATTGGCCCCAGGACGGCAGGAAAAGAGGTGAATGTCCCTGTCATGGCAGCTTGTACGACCCACTGACGGGCAAGGCGTTTGCCGGCCCTGCCTCTCTTCAGGGACCGCCTTCAAACGTTCTTCCAAAACTTGATATCGAAGTCGAACCAAATGGCGATCTTGTTGTATTGCCTCCTGTGTGGAGTCCGAATGGGAATGGGATAGTGGGATTTGGGCGCTACCTTAACGTATGAGAACAGCTTTGTAAGGTTCCTCCGGTGGGTCTATGCCGGAGTAGATAGGACCATCTTTATGGGGATGAAGTTTACTCTCCCCGGCCGGTTCGTAAGTCCCCTTGGCTTTCTGGGGATGCTTACCTTTGTGCTATTTATCATCCTTGGCATAACGGGCGCCCTGTTGATGTTATGGTACGAGCCCATCCTCGACAGAGCATGGCACAGCGTAGAGACGATCAATGACACGATTCCGTATGGCTTCCACATACGCAACATTCACTATCACGCGTCAAACGCGATGGTCATGATGGCCTTGCTCCACATGTACTACCAGTACTTTAGCGGCAGATACAAGATAAGAAATGAGATTCTTTGGGTTACCGGAATTATTCTTGGCGTACTAACAATACTGGAAGCTTTCACAGGTTATGACATCATTTTCAGCGAACGAGCCGAGCTTGCAATCTCGATTGCTGCTTCATTGACGAATTCGATTCCCATCATGGGTCCGCAGATGAGAGAGGCATTCTTTGGTGCCGGATTTCACGATTTTATCCTGCGTTTCTACACATTCCACGTGTTCATGCTGCCCATAGCGCTACTTGGGTTGATGGTCGTCCACTTTCCACGATTCTTGGTATTCGATGTCCCTATGGTCATGGCGATCTCTGGAGCAGTCACCATAACTGGCGGAGTATTCCCGGTCGGACTTGGATTGCCGTTTGAGCCTGAGATACCGCCAGGTATAACGGTACCCGAGTGGTACCTGACCGGCCTTTACGCGTTCCTCCGAACGATGTACGACAAGTTCATCACGGGTGTGGCATGGCCAGGGCTATTCATTTTCGCTCTGTTGATAGTGCCTTTCGTCGACAGGTACAAAAAGTTCTCGTGGAAGGACAGACCTATCATTACTGCGGTCGGCATCACCAGCCTTGCGCAGATCATCGTAACCACGTACTGGGGATTTTACATCGACCCGGACAGGGAAAAGGCGCTGCTTGAGCGGCTCGTAATCGACCCGATATTCTTTTACCTAGTTATGATACTGCTCGTGCCACTGTCATTTGGCTTTACATATATGATGATAAAACTCGCAAAGCACGCAGAAGCGAACGCAAAGCTGCAGCCGAAAAAGGCCGCAAAGAGCTCGATAAACTTTTCGCAAAAGTGGTTGTACATCCTGTTCATTGTTCTCCTTGCTTTCCAGGTATACCTCAACATCTCTGCCTACTACGCGATGCTGCAGGGGATGAAGAATTACTCGCTTTTCGTAATAGGCATAATGATGCTCGTCTTTGCTGGCATGTTCCACCTCTACAGGTACGGCAGAGCGCTTGCAAAGGCCCCGCCTCCCAAACCTACTCCGCCTGCCACGGCAAGACCTATGCCTGCTCCCAAGCCCGCAGCGGCTATTCCTGCCTCGGAGAAGCCACTTGCAGCTCCGCCAACTGCTGTTTCCAAGGTTGGATCGGAAAAGACGCCTCAGCTATCACAACAGCAGAAACAGGCTTCAACTGGGAGTGCTGGGAGCGGCAAGAATGTATCCATTTCTGGCGAAGAGGCTCATCTACTTTCAGCATCGACCGAGAAAGACGATTCAAAGGGTCCGAAAACATGAGCGATCGAACAATATTCGAGAAGGCAAAGACGGAGGCTAGAGTCCACTAATGGCGAATCACGCCGGGGGCATCAGCATTATCGCTTTTGTCGTGGCACTTTCGGTAAGCATTGGCTACTACCAGTTCGTCTACATCCCCGAAGCCAACGCAAAGCCGATAATAAAGGAAGAAGTGCTCAATCCAACTGACAGGACCATTATAACAATAGTGGAAGGCTCATCGCTTGAATCCAATCCGGACTTCTATGTGAAAAAGGATGAACGCGCCACACTGGAAATTTCGAATTTGGTAGTATGGGAAAATAAAGACACCATTCCTCATACAGTCACCACCGATGATGGTTACAGAGATGCATACAGCGGTGTTTTTGATTCACGCGAACGTCCCTCAGAAGAGGGCGGCGCCTTCGTCATGCCTGGCCTGACCTACGAATTTCTTTTCACAAAGGCAGGTCAATATGCGTACCATTGCGAACCACACCCTTGGATGCAGGGCAGTATCGAGATAGTAGAGAACTTTGCCTAGGCCTTCGTCACCCGAATGAAACGGACGTCATTAAAGATCTCCTTATGCTCCTGTATCAGGGAGACCCGGAACTTGACATTTGAATTGTCCGATGCAGGAACGTGTTCGGTCTTGGCTGCAAATTCTACTGGGTTCCTGCCGCCCAGCTCGGTCTTGAAGATTGAAAGCCGCGCATAGGGATGGTTTATCTTTTTTCCGTTTAGAAAAGTGTAGGAAAAGACGTCGCTTGAATTCTCTATCTGAGAGTTAATCACGAGGCTATCGAACCTGCCAGAGTAATTGATGTGGACTTTTCCGTGAAGCTCCTGTCCGGCCACGACTGTATCGTCGGAAAGCGATAGAACGACCTGCTTGTCAGAAGCCATGCCTCAATTAAAAGTCGGATGTCGCGGATTTAAACTAACTAGGTTGTCAGCACGGTCATAGAGGAGGTTTTCAGCAAATGATTCAAATTTGTTAAGCGTGCCATTACAAAGGGATTCCGGCAGCTAACAATGGATGTCTGATTCGGCGTGTCCCTGCTGCAAAACCGCAATCTACGCGTATGTCGATGGTGGATGGACAGAGCGCATCTGCTGGAAGTGTGGCTATTATGATTCGGATATTCCTGCATTCATAGAGTGCCCCCACCTGTTTCACGATATTGTCCGGAAGAATGCGAATTACTATCTTGTGAAATATGCGCGCTATGGAAGAAGAAAAAAGGGCTCCTGATGCATAAGCGTATGGGATGTTATACTAACTAATTGAGAGGATTTCTGAACGGCTGGAGCGGGCCCCGCAACCGCATAGATATATTAAGTGAACTCTGGATAGTAACGAACTGATTGCAGGAGCAGTCAGTGCCGCAAAAGTTTACCAGCGTTGACGGCAATTCTATTCGCTACTTTGACTATGACTCTGCCAAGACTGCAAAGACTCTTGTCCTTTTGCATGGTCTCGGCGCTTCAGCAGAGCGCTGGTCGCGCGTTATACCGACGCTTTCAAAGTACTACCGCGTAATAGTGCCTGATATCGTAGGCTTTGGTTACAGCGACAAACCGACACTCGAATACACTATGGACTTTTTCCTTGACTTTTTCAAAGGATTTCTTGGGAATCTAAAGATTCACAAGGCGTGCCTGGCCGGATCTTCTTTTGGGGGCCATCTCGCGACCGAGTTTGCTATCCGGTCCAGCCGCACGGTCGAAAAACTCGTTCTCGCTTCTCCTGCGGGCATGATGCGGACATCCACTCCTGTTCTTGACGCTTACATAATGGCGGCTCTGTATCCGAACTATGATAACGCAGTGAAGGCTTTTCGTGACATGGCATTTGACCCAAGTATCGTGAGTGAGGAAATCGCAAAAGACTTTGTGAATAGGATGCGCCTTCCGAACGCAAAATACTCATTCATGTCCACACTTCTAGGCATGAGACACTCGCCCTTGCTGCCAGGCAGGATCGGCAGTATAATCTGCCCTACTTTGCTCGTCTGGGGAGATACCGACAGGATGATACCAGTGCAGTTTGCCAAAGAATACAACGAGATTCCAAATAGCGAGCTCGCCGTAATAAAGAACTGCGGACACACACCTTTTGTCGAAAAGCCGATGGCGTTTAATAAGGTGGTCCTAAAGTTCCTTGTGGGTAGCGATGTGTAAACGACTAGCCTTCCCTTGTCTTGCGGCGGCGCTCTATGGGCACCACGATCACCTGCACAAGGTCGCCGTCCTCTATGCTGAGCGCTTGCCTTTCAGCCTCCGGAATCGAAATCCTTCCCCCGCTCTGGACGGTCGTCTTGAACATTGCATTGTAATGTGACAGCCCCCGAAGAACCGCGAAATAGTTTTGCATGGCGTCCTGCTGTATTGCAGAAAATTGATTAAAAAAGTCCTTCTGAGCTTCACCTCCCTTTTCGACTGCCTTCTTGAAAGAATCGACAGGATCTGTGGAATCACTAGAACTCATGTTTGTCACTTAAGGCACGCACGTCATTTATTTAACATTAATGCTATCGGAAGGAAATTATGAAAAGATTCATTAATATTCACGAGAACTGCTAGAAGAAACTGCGCTTGCAGCACTCACTTCTCAAGAGCTTTGATCCCGTAATGAGTATCAATAGCGGTCAGGCTTTCTTGTGGGAAATGATAGGCGGTTCCTGGTACGGCATACATGGCAGACACGTCATAAAGATCAGTCCGGGTGATACTGGCCAGGAATTTCTTTCTTATCCCGACCTCCAGTCATGCGAACGGTTGATTTTTCGGTTGGATGACGACATTGACCGGATAATTTCCGAGATCAGCCGTGATCAGCTCGTGAGCACCCTGGTCAAGGAGTACGCGGGGCTGAGACTGATGAGACAGGATCCCGAACAGTGCATCTTTTCGTTTGCATGCGCGAGCAATACAAACATCCCCATGATCCGCATGATGCTTCGCAATCTGGCCCGCAAGTTCGGCGATCGAGTTGTCGTAGACGGAAGGGAATTCTTTACATTTCCTACTGCAAAGAAAATTCATGGTGCCACTGCCGCCGAAATCGGCGCCTGTGGATTGGGATACAGAGTAAAGGCGGTAAAGGCGGTTGCAGAAAGCATAGTGAGCGGCGGCCTTGATCTCAATGCCCTCCGGAAGGCAGAATATGAAGACTCCAAAAGAGAGCTCCTGAGAGTGTACGGAATTGGGAACAAGATAGCGGACTGCGTCATGCTATTCTCACTCGACAAGTTGGAGGCATTTCCCATAGACGTGTGGATAGCGAGGTCCCTTGCCAAGCACTACAAATTCCTGTCAGATTCAAAATTCTGCGAAAAGCCGAGTCCCAGACAGTACGATGCTCTTTCGGATGTCATGCGTGCATACTTTGGCGAATATGCAGGCTATGCGCAGCAATACCTCTACTACCACATGAGACAAAAAGCTCGCCGAAAGTGGTAGCAGAACATGTAACCTCCACGGCTTGAAATCGGACCGACTCGGGTTCGGTTCCATCTACTGAGTCAAATCTACAATACTGCGTCTGATGATAAGTTTAGCTTCGGGCGAAACGTCGTACTGTTCGAGAAGCTCCGCCGGATCGCGGATCAGTGCGTTTCGAAATTCTGGTTCACTCGCCGCTTTCAGAAGGATTTCGCTAATAATCTCGGCTTCCTTTTGTCGAAATGCCAAGCAAAAACAGCAACTTGGGGCTCTTATTTAACTTTGGTGCACGATTCGTACATGGGACTGGTACTATCGGAGAAGTAAAGTAATCTTGACTTTCCGTTATAAAGGAACCAGATTTCATTGCCGCTAGGCAATTGAGTATCGGAATCGAGCTCGTAGGAGACCTAGGATACCTACTGCTGGTATGTTCAGGAGTCGGCGCACTTGCCTACATCCTTAGGCAGCCAATGATTCTCGGGTTCCTTGTAGCAGGAATCCTCATCGGCCCATTTGGTCCGTTCAGCCTCATAAAGGATACCGAGATGCTCAACAATTTTTCAGACATTGCGATCGTGCTCCTGCTATTTGGGGTGGGGCTGTCCTTCCCGCTGAGCCAGCTCCGGGCGATAGGCAAGATAGGAGCCGGGATAGCGATAATCGAGGTTCTGGTAATGCTCCTGATAGGTTTCGCCGTGGGTGCTGGATTTGGGTGGTCGTTCTATGACGCAATGTTCCTGGCGGCCGCTCTTTCGATAAGTTCCACTGCCATAATCGTCAAGGTCCTTGAGGAAATGGGCAAGCTAGAATCTTCCTCAGCCATCCTCATGATAGGCATTCTGGTAATAGAAGATCTTGTGGCCATCGTCATCATAAGTGCGATGCACTCTGGCGTGGTAAGCGGGTCGTTTGAATTGGAGCAGATATTCATTACCATAGGAAAAATAGGGTTGTTCATCGGCGGGACTATTGCGGCTGGTGTCCTCTTGATGCCCAAACTCTTTTCGCTCGTGGCGCGCCTGGAGCGGTACGAGCTGACGATCATGCTCGCACTTGGCATGGCATTTGGACTTGCGTTCCTTTCCTACTCGCTTGGATTTTCCGCGGCAACCGGCGCCTTCCTTGCCGGCGTCATTATCGCGGGAAGCAAGTTTTCAGAACAGATATCCACAATGATCTCCCCCACAAGGGAAATCTTTACCGCGATTTTCTTTGTGACAATAGGAGCGCTCATGGATCTTTCACTCATATCCGCTTACTGGATTCCTGTTGCAGTAATAACGATCGTAACCGTACTTGGCAAACTTGGCGGAGTCTACGCTGGGGCACGGCTTTTTGGATTTGACAAGACGTTCGCGCTCGGGATAGGCCTTAGCATGGCTCAGCTAGGCGAGTTCTCATTCATTGTACTGAAGACCGGTCAGGACCTTGGCGTGATCAGCCATGCGCTGTTTCCCATAATAGGGATGGCCGTTGCTCTTACAACCTTCATCGGTCCGATGCTGGTCAAACTTGGCAACCGAATCATTGCGGTCTACGAATAGGGTTATACTCCTACTTCTGGGAACGAAGACTGCCTTATGCCGAGCTCGCCCTGCAAAGTCTTTATCTTCTTTGCATATTCCGTCATCTTTGCCCTGTCCTGCTGCACCTTTGCAATCTTGTATCCCTTCCACGCCTTCTTCAAAGCTCCCCACGTCTGGCCCGTTGTAAATTTTCCGCGAGCGCTCATGCCAAAATCAATAGCGGATTAACTTCGATATAAGATTATTCGGACTTGAGAGAGAAAGAAAAAGAAAAAAGGGTGAAAAGGAGGGGAAAAGCCCCTACATCACGTAAGCCCTTTCTCCGTGCTGCGCGAGATCGAGCCCGACCTCTTCTTCTTTTGGTGTGACCCTGATGCCACCAGGCCAAACCGCATCCATTATCTTGATAATGACTGCAGTTATGCCCATTGCCCATGCGAGAGCCGCAAATGCGCCAGCTGCGTTATCAATGAACTGTTGTGGGTTGCCAAACGCTGCACCATCATCACCCCATGGAGTGAACCTCCTTTCTGCAAAGACTCCTGTCAACAGCGCGCCCGCAAGACCACCGATCCCGTGTACACCCCAGGTATCCAGCGCGTCGTCCCACTTTCTCTTGTTCTTGAAAGCGACCGCTGCATAACATACGATGGACGCGAGAATGCCTATGATGATAGCCGACATTGGCGATACGAACCCTGACGCTGGAGTGATGGCTACAAGTCCAGCTACTGCCCCTGAAGCAGCGCCGACCGTAGATGGCCTTCCAGTGTGTCCCCATGATATCAGAGCCCAAGTGACTGCTGCCATGCCTGTTGCGATCTGGGTTGCAACAAACGCGCTTGTAGCGTTTGAAGCAGCACCTCCTGCCGAACCTGCGTTGAAGCCGAACCAGCCTACCCACAGTAGCGCTGCACCTAGCACAACAAGTGAAATGTTGTGTGGCTCCATCGGGACCTTGCCGTATCCCAGCCTGCGTCCAAGCATAAGGGCAACGACAAGGCCGGACCAGCCGGACGTGATGTGGATGACCGTTCCACCTGCAAAGTCTAGCGCACCAACACAGCCTCCAAAGCCAGCCGCGCCACCAGGCCCGCCAAAGCCACAGTATCCAGGTGTCATTCCATAGTTGTCGGCTCCCGTGATCTGCCATGTCCAGTGTGCTGCAAAGTCATAGACGAATGTTGCCCAAATCACAATGAATATGAGGAATGCGCTGAACTTCATTCTCTCTGCCACCGATGCTACGATCAGCGCAGGCGTGATTATGGCGAACATCATCTGGAACACCATCCATGTCATGTGTGGAATTGTTGGGACGAATGTCCATCCTGTTTCGGCCGAACCTCCGACAGGCCCGTAAGCTGCAGATGGTGCGTCATGGAGCACGTTTTGAAGGCCTGCCCAGTCTAGGGTTCCAATGAACCCGTATCCTCCTGCATCAGGTCCAAAGGCCAGACTGTAGCCCCATAGCGTGAACTGTATCGCGATCACACCTGTAGTGATGAACACCATGTGCAGCGTGTTGACAGCGTTCTTTTGCCTCGCCAGTCCGCCGTAGAACATTGCCAGACCAGCTGGAGTCATCATGAGCACCAGCGCAGAAGACGTCAGCATCCATGCGTTGTCTCCATTTGAGAGAAATTCTGGTGGGGGTACAAGACCTGTTTCCCCGCTATCTTCGTCTATTACCACTTCATCTGCTGCAGTTATCGCGCCATCTCCATCCTGATCTACCCAGGCGTGATATTTCACTGCAGGGTCATCCCACTTGTATGCTAGCGCCGTGCCCGAGAAACCAACTGTCACCAGCGCCGCCATTACCGCAGCCAGACCCATCATAGTGATTTTTCTGCCAAGAAGAGTTTTCACTTTACCGTCTACCATGGAGGTGAAGGCAAGAAGGTTTGAATAAAAGTATTTAGCTTGTTTTCTGTCAATAATGCCGTATTTTGATTTGCTCGGCGCTTCAAGTTATTATCAGAAAATACGATTTTTATGATGCTTTATTCTCTTGCATCGCTTATTGCAGATTCCTGATTGACATAAATATATCACCGCGGGCTGATTCATACATAAAAGTGACCGGAAACATCGATTCTTTGGCATCAGAATGGAACAGCACTATTGCTAAGAGTATTACCTCATCTGATGATACCGGCCATCTCGCTGAATATGCCCTTCACATGGCAAGAGTTCTTGCTTACCCCGAGCTTGATGTAAGTGCTACTATTGGCAAGTTGGAGGCAATGGGAGGGGAGGTCGCGGAAATTCTGAAAAAGAGCGCCAATACGAGGCGCCCGACCCAGATAATTGAAAAACTAAACGAGTATCTGTTCAACGTGCAGAAATTCAAGCCCAACACTGATGATTATTACAATCCCCTTAACAGCTATCTGAATATAGTCCTAGAGAGAAAAATAGGGATTCCCATTACCCTCTGTATCATATACATGAGAATTGCACTCGTAGTGAATTTCAAGATGCACCCAGTTAGTTTTCCTGGCCATTTTCTACTAAAACATGTCCTAGAGGACAACAGCGGCGAAATCATAGTGGACCCCTTCAATGGAGGCAGAATCATGGACGACTATTCGCTAAAAGCGCTTCTCGACCAGACATACCCTCGGCAGAACATTCCACTGACACATGCGCTCGTAGAGAAATCGACGCCGGCTCAGGTGATAACAAGGATGCTGAACAATCTCAAGGGAAGCTATCATGATGCCCAGGATGTAGAAAAGTATGCCAAGGCAAACGAAATGGTGCTTGCGATAGACCGGTATAATCCTGACGCAATCAGGGACAAGGGGATAATGTTGCTGGAAGGAGGCGATTCCGACGGGGCACTGAAGGTACTGAACATGTACCTGGAAATCAATCCAGAGGCCCACGATGCGGACGAGATCCTGGAAATCATCCGCCAGCTCAGGTCTGGAAATAAGTAATGCGGACCGTAAAGAAAAGAAAAAAAAGAGCCATGAGTCACAGAAGGTTTCAGCATGAGTGACGTGCCAGTCCCGTCGGGGAAGCGATCTGAGGATTCGCTTGAAGCGGTGGCGGCCGAGGTGGTTGGCTGTCCGATGTGCAAGCTTGCGAGGACGAGAAGGAACGCCGTTCCCGGAGAAGGTCAGCTTTCGGCGAAGATCATGTTCATAGGCGAGGCTCCGGGCAAGAATGAGGACGAAAAAGGCAGACCTTTTGTTGGGGCAGCGGGACGGATACTTGATGAGCTGTTGAAGAAGTCGGGGATCGAAAGATCGCAGGTTTTCATAACTAACGTTGTCAAATGCCGGCCGCCTGACAACAGGGTTCCAGAAGAAGATGAAGTAGCTGCGTGTCGCGCATATCTTGACAGGCAGATAGCACTGATACGGCCAAAGGTCATTTGCGTTTTGGGCCGGACTGCATACTCTTCGCTACTTGGAGGCGGTTCGATAACCGCGAACAGAGGCAAGATAATAGAAAGATCAGGTCAGAAATATTTTCTTACGATCCATCCTGCTGCAGCAATCTACAGGAAAAGCCTCACAGCCTTGCTCGAATCAGACCTCAAACGTCTGGCGCAAGAGGTGAAGGAATCTGAGGGAACCTCGATGGAGGATTATCTGTGAAAGACTGTCCGGGTACCGAGTTTTATTCCAGACCCACCGCGGAGGTGGCAAAAAGCCTGATTGGGACCATACTGGTGCGAAAGATCAAGATTCGCGGCAAGTCAGTTCGACTCAGCGGAAGAATCATAGAGACAGAGGCCTATGGGCACAGCGATGATCCGGCGAGTCACGCTCGGATGGGGCCGACTGCCAGAAATGGTGTGATGTTTGGAGATGTCGGGAGGGCATATGTGTACTTTATCTACGGCAATCATTTCTGCGTGAACGTTTCTGCCAGATCTGGAAACGAAAAGGCAGGGGCGGTCCTGATACGCGCCCTGGAGCCGATCCATGGAATCGAAATCATGAACAAGATGCGAGGCGTATCAGATCCCATGCTGGTTACCTCCGGACCCGGAAGGCTCACCCAGGCCCTGGACATCACGTCGCTTCAGAACGGAGTTGACATGACCAGCCCGGACTCGGAGCTCCACATCGAGTGTGGCGTCCGAGCAGATCACGTTATGGCGACTCCGAGAATTGGCATCACCCGATCTGCGGAAAGGTACTGGCGTTTTGTGGATCCGACTAGCAAATACCTTTCAAGGAAACTGCAAATCAAGGTATGATGAGCAGACAGTGAACTTGAGCTCCATTCGCAGTTTTTATCCAAAGAATGAAAGGGGAGCGGCATGGAAAAGAACGAGCCTTCAGCTACCTATGACGTCACAATGGAAAATGGAAACGAAGTTGGCGTAAGGACGGACTTTCTCGTCCGGCTATACGGTGCGATTGATTCAAGGGCCAGACAGCTGGCACCCGCCGAAATAAGAAACGAGCTTTTGATCTCTCAGGACGGAAATGTCAAGACAACCTTCCGTGTCAAGGTGTCGAGCAGGATGGCGCCTTATCTGGTAAACTCGATCCAGCAGAACACAGACCCCAGCTCCGGGATTGCGCTCAAATCCTATCTAAACAAACTGCAAGAACAGATAATGTCTCAAATGTTTGCCGGAGTCAAGGACGTCATCAGCTACTAGTCTTAATCCCGGCCCCCTCAATCGAGGATTCGTATTCCTTTTCTAGTTCATTGAGGAATTTCTTGCCCGTTATCTTTCTGTTGCCCAGCATTGCGGTAATACATGCGCCTCCGGCGCCGACTCCCTCCTTGACGAAACCCTCGGCAAAAGCCCTGAGCCCCGGCTTGCTTGATCGATCGAGATGCAGATCGCAATAGAGCAGGGGTACCCCGGGCGCGATCTGCCTCATGAGCCCCGGCAGGTCGGAAGTCCTGTCCCTTGCAATGTATTTAGTTGAACCGACGCAGAGTCTTTTCATGGGAACGTCTCTCGATTTCAGCACTGACAGAGCCACGGCCATTTGGGTACCCCCGGCCAGCATGACCTTCCCTCCTTCAGACAAGGCCCCCTCTGCTATTCCTGCAAGCGCTGGCATCATGGGATCACCGAACAGGGAAACAGCTTCCAATGAGGATCCGACCTCCCCGGCTTTTACGCCAGCGCGCTTCATCGCTGCGGAGACTACTTTGTTCTTGAGCTCGTGGGGACTGTCAGGCATGCTGCTGCCTACCCTGAATTTCGCGTCAGTGCCAAGAGCGACTAGAACAGCCAGCGCAGTGGTGGTGCCGGCGGGTACGCTTTCGCCAATTACTACCATGTCTGATAGTTTGGCCAGCTCCTTGCCGAGTGTTCGTCCGTGGTCCAAAGCCTGCTTTACATCTGACAGCGGCATCGCGTCGTGCAGCTCGATATTTTCGCCGGGTGAGAGGCCGAGCGAAATCAGGGGAACAGAGGGTTTTATTTTGGATCCCGCATCCACAACAAATGCCGGGATATTTCCGAGCCCAAGCGCGGTTCGCGTAATGAGAGCCGGTGTCGGCTTGCCATCGGGCGTGGCGGGCACGGAGCCGATGCACTTGCAGTGGCCGTAATAGAGAAACTCGGCATCAGCAGGTGAGGTATACTGGATCATTTCGGGAGCCGCGCCAGCAATAGTTATGCCTGGAATTTCGCTTGTTGCAGTGTAAGAAATAACACACGTAAAAACTGGATTCTTTGATACAAATCGCCTGAGAGCGTCTCTCCCGAGGGAGGAACTTATCTCGCCTTGCACCTAGTCACCAACCATGAATCTTATGAATTCTTGTTCGGATCGTGGTCGTAACACATGATTTGTCTTCTTTTCCTGCCCTATCGTTGAAGTCGGGGTGGAACCGTAGTCGTGACCCGGATACACGGTCAGCCTGTCATCGAGTTTTGCCAGCTTGGAGAGGCTGTGGTACATTTCGGCAGGATCGCTTCCGGGCAGGTCGGTTCTTCCACAGTTTCCGACGAAAAGCGTGTCGCCGGTGAATACCAGCTGCCCGTCCAGTAACAGACACATGCTGTCCTCGGAGTGTCCGGGAGTATGGAGCACACTCAACTTGATGTTTCCGATCTCGATCCTGTCGCTATTTGTGACAGTGATATCCTTGATTAGCTTTGAATTTTCGTGCTGTATTATCTTGGCTCCGGTCACTTCAGAGACCTGCTCATTCCCGAGCACATGATCAAAGTGGGTATGCGTGTTAATTACGTACTTTGCATTCCAGCCGTTTCTTTTCAACGGTCCAAAGACCTTGTCGAGATCCCACGAGGGATCGATTACTGCTGCCTGCTCGCTTTCTTCGTCAGCAATGATATATGTAAAGTTGGCCATTTGACCAACCAAAAGCTGGACGACTCGCGGCGTCATACTATTCCTTTCTCGGCCTCCGGAGGTATGCCTATCCATTCAACGTGGACTGGCCCCGTGTATTTTCTGCCCTTGGCCAAGCCGACCTTTAGCCGGTGAAAAGTAATGGTGGCATCTGCCTGCACGCATTTTTCGTGTATCTTGGCCGTGTTCGGATCAAAACCCGAAGGGACATCAATTGATACGACATATGCCCTCACACTATTGTTAATTGCGTCTATTGCAGAAGAGTATGGTTCTCGTATGTCGCCTTTAATGCCCGTGCCGAAAATTCCGTCCAGAATAATGCTGGCACTTCGAATCCGCTTCAATACCTCGGCTGTTAGCTCCTTGCCGAAAATGATCTCGATCGAGTCCATTTTTTCTATTATGCCCCAGTTGAGACGGGCTTCTTCACTTTTCAGTTCTGACGGGTTGCCTAGCAGTAGCACCAGGATTTTGGGTCCGTACCCTGCAAGGTGTCGCGACGCCACGAATCCATCGCCGCCATTGTTGCCCGTGCCGCAGACGGCAACGATCTTTTTGTTCTTCAAGTTTCCTTTGAACCTGTCGACCACAAAATCAGCAAGACCGTGGCCGGCGTTTTCCATCATCAGGAACCGGCGCATACCCAAATTGTGGCCGTTTTCTTCTATCCTGTACATCTGATCCGAGCTGATGGCTTTTCTCATTTTTTGCAGCAGCTGTCAGTCGCACCTGCCAACATAAAAACCATGTAACAAAATGCCGCGTTCATATCGGGTGCACTAGCTGTAGGGCTGTCTTGTCGCTGGTCTACTGTCTTGAGGAATCTGCGAACCGTCTGAATTCCTCGCTGAGATCTGCTACTTCACCAAGCGTCAGGTCAGACCGATCTTGACGTGTCCAGACTATGTACCCGTCGTTGTCTATTGCTACTGCCCCGGTCCTCTGAAGATAGCGCAGAGCTACGTTAACCTGCATCGGAGTAAGCGCAGGGACCATTCCGTTCAGATCCTTCAGTCTTGGATAGCCCGCATGGTCCTTGATTGCATTGAACAACATCTCGATCTCTTCTTTCGATACTTCGTTTACAGGCCGCTGTTTTTTGATACGCCGCTTGTTCGTTCTGATGTGCAGTATTCGTGTGATTTACTCTAAAACCTTTCTTACTGGTTCTCTCCCGATGGCTAAGCCGCTAATTCTGGATGGGAAAAGCAAGCGTCGACTTTTCCAAGTTCAGGACAGGAACGTAGAGTGACTGGGCATCGGAGCCAATCCCCTCGACGAAGGTAAAGTCTCCCGAAAGCCTCTTTAGCTGTATGAATTTCCTTGTCGGTTTTTCGTTCTGCAATACGTAATGAATCGTGGATCCGCCCACTGTTCCTGTCTGAAGAAAAAGGACGTGCTTGCCATTGTAATTTATGTAGTATAGCATGGGCATGACTCCCAGCATTGACTGGGCTGAGTAGATTATTACCTTGAGCATGTCTTCCAAATTCTGGTATTTTAGATAGACGGTTTCGGTTTGCTGCATGTTATTGATCTGTGGTGCGGGATATTTGTTCTTTAGGAGAATTAATCGTTTAGCTGAACTCTCCTCGTTGCCTCGTCTACGTAGGACTGATTGATGTCGTATCCGATAAAGTGCCTTCCCGCCTTTTTGGCTGCTACGCACGTCGAGCCGATTCCGCAGAACGGGTCAAGTACAACGTCGCCTTCAAAGCTGTAAAGCTGAATGCATCTATGGGGGAGCTCTACGGGAAATGGCGCGGGGTGTCCCACCCGCCTGGCCGATTCAGCAGGAAATTCCCAGATGCTCTTCGTGTATTTTAGGAACTCGTCTTTGGTTATTGTGTTAACGGCCTTTCCGCTGCGGGCATAGGAACCCTTTGAAAAAACCAGGACGTACTCATGGGTATCCCTTAGGGACGGATTGGTTGCTGATTTCCAGCTGCCCCATGCTGTTGACGTGCCTGCGCTTGAACCCTTGTTCCAGATAATCTCACCCCGCATCAAAAAACCCATGCCAAGCATCTCTTCGATAATGTAGTGGTGGAGAGGGATGTACGGCTTGCGGCCAAGGTTGGCTACGTTGATGCACGCCCTTCCGCCTGACACCAATACTCTGAATACCTCCGAAAGAACTCTTTTTATGAGCTGTCTGTATTCATCCAGTGTCAGATCCTTATCGTACGTCTTGCCGACATTGTAGGGAGGAGAGGTAACTGCCAGATGAATGCATGAGTCAGGGATCTCCTCCATCTTCTCACTGCTCTTGCAGAATATCCTGTCAAGGCATTCCGCGGGAACTAGATTTTCCGGTGCCTGTTCCGCGGGAGGATTTCCAGATCGATTCGCATACAACCTGCGACCGTAGAATTTTGAAGAATCATGGCCTTCCCTTTTTGAAACGCCGAAACTGCTTGTCTCGGTGGACTTGCGTGTTCGAGCGCTTACCACACTCAACCGAACAGTCTCGCGGATAATAATCTTGTTCTCTCACTGAATTCTGAATGGCCAACGAGTCAGATAGTTTCTTGCATTGAACCGAAAAGGGTCGGGCTCACGTGCAGGATCGTGGATTCATGCTGAAGAGAAAGAATAACGGCATATTCATATCTCATTGCTAGTGTGTATCTGCCATGACAAGGTCGTTCCAGCTTCCCACACTAGATGAGTTGCAGAGCGCTGGCAGTCAAGAACGAATGAATATTTTTAGGAGGTTCTTTGCGTCGAGCCGCTACAATCGGCTGATCATACAGCAAATACTAATCAGGTCGGCGACTGATAAATCACTGGTTCCAAAAGTGGTTCGCCTCGAAAGGGACCACAATGAGGCCTTTGAGCAGATGATAGTCAAAGTAAAGCAGTATGGCTTTCTCGAAGAATTTCTTGCTGCTGTAAAAGAAGAAGATGACGCGCTACAAAAGATAATTGAGGCATATGACAAAAGAATGAACGGGCGAACCTAGCGCGTGATTACGCCAAACAAATTAAGTAACTCGAGATTGAATAAGTCGCAACGCGCCGCAAAGATATAAGAACGGGCAGGGCATTCCCTCTTGCGGTTGGCCCCGAAGAAATTTCAGTGTACTTGCGGCAAGACCATCGAGTATATTGATCGGGTAGTTGGGGGCAATAGCACCCAGACCAGCGTCCTCATCTGTGCCAAATGCCAGAAAGAACATCAAATTACGTTCCTTGGATTCTTGAGCGAGATAAAGGGCGCAACGATCAAAAGATAGATCGCGCAGCTAAAGCGGCCAGATCACTGCAAATACTAATTGAAGCTCGCTGCTGGATAAGGCGTCCACGTTTGATTGCGCAGATGTATCCGAGTGTCCGACGCAGTAGTTGCTTGAACTACCTTCTTCGGGATTTGCTCTTTCTTGCTTTCTTCCTTGCCGCTCTTTTTCTGGTGCCAGCAGAGCTCGTCTTTACCCGAGCGACTTGCCTTTGAAGCACTTTGATCTGAACCTGCAACTGCCTGACCTGTTGCCCGACTAGTCTGTTTTGCCCTGATAGTTTCCTGTCGAGCCCCCTGAATTGTGCCGCAAGCTGACCTAACAGCTTCGTAACATTCTCCAACTGCTTTGACTGTCTTTTTACGCGGCTCAACGTGAGAGCAATCATCGCTTCCTGATTTGATACTGTTGTCGGTATTTCAGTGGTTGTCGGTTCTGTGATCACAGCTTCCTGAGGTGATTCAATCGGCTGCATTTCCATCGCGCTTTCGACCAGTGTCGAATTGTCCGCTTCAGACATTATCTCAGTGCGCAGCAAAGTGCCTAATCTTATTATTGATTTGAAAAATCTGACAAAGTGATCTACTAGTTGTGCTTAGACCGCACCAGCCAACTCCCCCGGCAGCGATCCTGCCAGGCGGACATCATATGATGCGGCGTCTTATTGCTGTGAAGGTGGAGAACTTTGCATCGCATCGCCTTCCACCGGAAATGGAATTATTTCACCGGTGGTTCCTATTTTCAGCTGTCCAATTTCGTCCATGTCAGACAGGTCATTCATCTTTATCAGATTGTTCAGAGTCACGGTGTACAGCACGTCTTCGATATAGAACGACCGACTTCCCTGCGCCCCGTAGCCGTAGTAGTAATCGTTCACGTCATTGAAGTGCTCGACCTGTCCCTTCAGCTTAAAGCCATCTTCAGGATCCACCCCAAATACATAGAACCCGCGCCACACTTTGGGCTGGATGTATTTTCCGTCATCGGCGTACCGGGGCTCTGCGTAGTCCGGGAAGATGCTGACTGGAATTGAAAGCACATCCTTGCTCCTGTCGAATAGCAGTGCCTTGTGATCATAGAGCACTTCAGAATCGGTGCCACTTCCACCTATCTCAAAATCATCCACCAGCCTGGGATTTCGTACGTCAGACACGTCAAAGAGGGCCAGCTTTACTCCCAGTATCTCCACACCTCCGTACTGGTTCTCTTTTGTCTCCTTGCCTATCCCGATCACGTGGTCGCTGTCATACGGATGAAGGTAATTCGAATAGCCAGGAAGCTTTAGCTCGCCCAGGACTTTCGGATCGTCTTCTGAAAGGTCAATAACAAAGAAGGGGTCTATGCGCTCAAATGTCACCAGGTACAGCCTGTCACCCATAAAGCGCGCAGAATAGATAGATTCGCCCTTGGCTATCTCTTCCAGCTCTCCCACAATCTCCATGTCTTCGTCAAGGACGTAGACGTTGTTGTGGAGAACCGAGCCTCCATAGGGGGACCAGTACTCGGAAGTGGTTGCAACACGGAACCTGTTTCCATCCTCATCCATCGAGAACTGGTTCAGCAGTCTACCCGGCACCTCACCACGCGATTCATAGTTGATCGAGCCATCAGAACGTATCTCTATCTTGTGTATCACTGTCTTCTGGGTTTCCTTCTGGATGCGGGCGTCGTATTCTTCCAGTGACTTTTGTATTCTGGAGAAAAGAGCGTTCTTTTCGCCTTCGGACATCCTGTTGTAGGTGTCCTGCAATAATTCTGAAACCTTGTCCCACTTTTCTGATGGGCTTAGCGAGTCGTCGCCTTCAATTTCTTTTATCTCCTGCTGTAAAGATTGGGGCAATTCTGGCACGATAACCTCAAAGAACCTATCCCTCGTGTTGGTCTCGTAGTAGTATGGATACGGCATGTTCTTCTGATAAGCTATGTAGATGTTGTCTTCTGATACGTAGAGGGTCGCGCCCGGATTCATCATAAAGCTCTTGGACTCTAGCGCGTCATCATCGTCGGCATTGGCCAGGTCGATAGATGTTACTGTGTTGAAGGCATAATACAACTCGGGGTTGTCAAAGTAGTAGACTTCTGGCGCGATTATCAAACGCGATGACTCCATCACCTTAGGCAGGACGGGATGGCGATAGTCGTAAAGGTCGCTTGCAGTAATCAAGTAGACGTTATCACCGATCATCCTAGCGTTATTGTAGTTGCCGGTAATCTCAAAATCCTTTACTATTTTGGGTTTTTCCTTGTCAGAGACATCCATGATAAGAGCGTGGGTCTTTGATGAGTATACTGGCTGGGGGGCAAAGTCGTATTCCTGTATGACAAAGTCCTCGCCGTACTCTTGGTAGAATATCACCAGAGTGTTGTTGTTCAGGAACATGTTCTGAAGGTACTGGCCCTGCTGGATGTCAAGCGCTATCTTGACAGCGATATCGGCATTGTCCGGCGGATACGCATCGACAATGGTTAGCCTGTCGCCTGAAAGGATGTATACGTACTTGCCATCATTCTTCAAGAAATCCGGCTCGTCTACGCCCTCTACCTGGACGTTAGTAGTGGAGTACGAAGAATCATCAGTAGCGCGAGCAAAATCAACCCCAGTCTCTGACACGGGGGCACCTTGGTTGCTTTGCGGCACTGGAGCGGCAGCGAGGTCACTTTGAGTTATAACCATTTCAAGATTATCGTTAGTCCTAAGCACACCGGATCCAAACACGACCCCATCTGCGCCACGAAGTTGTTCAAGCCCAAGCAGGAAGGTCTTAAGTTCGGCAGCCGAGGAGAATTTCTTTAATTCCTGAGTCGAAGCAAGAACGAAAGGAGTCGGTAGCGTCCCGTTTTTATCCACGAATATTTCGGGACCCAGTTCCGATGTCGGATCCCTGGGCAAAGTGTTTCCAAGAGAGCCCAACGCAAATACGAAACCTATCGCGGCCGCTATACCAATACCTGCCATCCCAAACATCGAATTTCTCGCCATCTTCATCATGCAACCTTTTGTTGCCCTTAGTAACGAAGGATTACATCTTAATTCTATAGTTTAGAACGGTCACTCGGTCGCGTTCTAGTGAGGAGGACGCCGTTCCAAGCGAGCCGCTGTGAAGCGCGGGCAGCCCAATTATCGCTGCCAGAGGCATACAAGATTTACACTTTAGTTGCCTTATTCCATGCATTAATGCCACAAAAATAGCAGGCATTTTCATGTTTGACGGCTCAAGCCCCCCCCCACAATACGCTGCAAGTCGAATTCGAACATGTTCTGAAACGACGAACGGTCACTTTTCGCATGTTCTGAAACCTAGGCTTACCTATGTCAGCGGACTAACTAGTTACGAAAATGTCTGAACAAACGACAAACAACAGACGCAAACTTGCTCTGGTTGCAGGACTGCTTGCAATCGGACTTGTTGGCGCGACCATAACCGGCGGTCAGATGTTAAGCGCCGCCGCACAAAACTCGACGGATCCGATGCCAGTAGACATCGGGTGTCCAACCGGAGCCGAAGTCTGCGAAGACCAGATTGAAGACGCAGTAAAGTCGGTAGTGACCACGTCCGGAACAGCAACAGTCAAGGTTGATCCAGACAAAGTCACAGTGACCATCGGCGTCGATACCGACGGTCTGACCGCGGCAGAGGCAGCCAGCAAGAACGCAGAACTCATGGACAAAGTAATAGCAGCATTGAAGGCACTTGGGATCACGGATGATCAGATAAGTACCAACTGGTACAGCGTGTACCCAACATATGAGTACAGATCTCCACCGTGCATTGAAATCTACCCACAGCCTCCAGACTGCGCTCCAAAGAACGAGATTACAGGATACAGAGCTTCCAACAGCCTTAGTGTAACGCTGGATGCAGACGAAGATGTAGGCAAGGTCATTGATGCTGCAGTAGCAGCCGGAGCCAACAACGTGAGCGGCGCATACTTCTTTGTGTCAGACGAGAGACAGCAAGAGATCCGCGACAGCCTCATAGAGAAGGCGATAAACAATGCGAGAAGCCGCGCAGACAAGGCAGCAGATGCAGTCGACATGAACGTTTCGGGAGTAAAGTCGATTAACCTGAACGACGTGTTCTTCCCTGTATTCTACAAAGACTTTGCAGCGGAAGCAAGTGGCGCATCGACACCTATCCTGCCAGGCCAGCAACAGATCTCGATGACAGTGCAGGTCACCTTCTTCATGAGCTAGCTCGGTTAGCTCTCCCCATCCTTTTTATTTTATCGACCTTTTAGCGACCAACCGTTTTCTTGGCGCTGTGTTCTAGTCGATTCCTGCCTTCAGCTGTTTCTTGATCGCGATAATTCCTCAGAAAAATCCAGAAAAAAGAACTCGAGAGCTGCCAAATTTGCTGGCTACTCTGGCTGACATGAATGGAGCCACGCTCCATAATTCTTAATTGCGATAGCGTTGAATGTTCTCTAATGGGAATTCTGACATGGATCATTATTGGAGTCGTGATTCTGGCGATTAAAGGACTTGGATGGCAGACGTTCTTTTCCGGGCTATGGCAGGGTGCGCAGAAAGTGGGCGAAAACCCAATAGTGCAGAACCTCACGGGTGAGGCCAAGGATGAGGCAAAGGACGCGATCAGCAATCCTGATAAATAATGGGCGCAGCACTGTAAAGAAGATTGATCGAAATCTACTTTGACGGACTCTGCCAGCCTGTCAATCCCGGAGGCATAGCGTGCTATGCGTTCGTGGCGAAAAGGGATGGAATGACAATTCATACCAGCCGCGGAATTGCCGGTGAGCCATTTTCCAAGGATTCGACCAACAATGTCGCAGAGTACACCGCCCTGATCAAGGCACTAGAGTGGCTGGCTGCCAGCGAACTTTTCTCCGATGCCGTAAAGGTCATGGGGGACTCTAAACTGGTCATAAGCCAGCTTGGCGGCCAATACAAAATAAAATCCAAACGCATTCTCCCGCTTTATCGCAGAGCGCGGGAGCTGAAAGAGTCCTTCAAGAATCTTGAAATCCGCCTTGTCCCAAGGGAAGAAAACAAAGAAGCGGACGGATTGACCAATCTGGCATACAGGGAGGCGCTTGAGGACAATCCTTCGTTCAGGAAGAGGATCTAGGCAGATTCGCTTCCTGCAAGCTCTGCGCTTCCAAAGAGCACCGAGAACTGCTTGCACCAGATGAGGACGGTGTCGTATTTAGAGAGGTCAGTACCTGCTGGAATGTCGTAATTCTGGTTACCAATGTTACCCTTTAGCCGCCCGAGGTCAACAAAGTCAGAAGCCTCTTTGTCAACCGAAAGGTACACGTAAAGGTCAGGACCATTGGAGGACCTAAAGTCTTCCAGGCGAAGGACATCGCTTCCATCAACTGGTATGACTTTGGCAAGGCCGCTGGCATCGTGTATCCCGTCGCCGACTCCGACAAAGTTGCCGGAAATCTCCTTGTCGGCCATAGCGGGCCCGTCTTTTGTCATAGAGTCCCCTTTGTCGGTCATTTCTCCATCCTTATCTTCCATCAAGCCAGGCTGATCGCCAGTTTCGGTAACCGGTGCCGGCTCGTTTACGGTCGTGTTTATGAAAAGTGGTGAGGCAGCATATACAAGAGCAGGTACCGCGACGGCGGCAACGATTATTGCGGCTATAATGCTTTTCTTCATAGCTAGCAATTTGATGTCCGGTTTAAAAGAAATTTCTCCAGATCATGTCCAAATCTCTTCCAACTGGGACTTATATCGAGTCGTCCATTCTGACAAATCTGCCTTGATGCTTCTCAATCAGTGGAATAATCCGCTCGGTGATGAGTGCATCAAAGTTTCGCTCTTCGACATCTATTGTTACGAGCAGGTAGTGGTTCTCGTTTATCGGGATGGTGGCGCGGTGCAGCTTTTCATACCTCCCGAATGCATAGCGCATCTTGCCTATTTTTGAGTCGTATCGGCCTCTGGTTTTTTGTCTGGCTATTGCACTGGCCGCATAATCTTCATTCTCCTCTTCTGTCAGAAGAAGCTTTGTTCCTTCTCTTGTGTGCTGGGCCATAATGACGCCGTTCTTGTTCACGACTCCCGCCCACCTTACAGACTTGGCTGTCGCCAAAGTGTAAGAGCAGAATTGATGCAGGAATTCATAGTCTATGCCCAATCGGTCGCTTTTCACGATGGCTACCATGCTTTAACTAATAAAAGATTCTATTCTGTTTATTAGCAAGTCGAACCTATCGTAAGGTATTGTCCGAGTACGAATCAGGGACCTTTCGATGCCTCGACTGTGCCCGGGAATTCCTAACAAAGGAGGAGGCAGACAGGCATCACACTGAACATCATTCGCATGTAATAGTTGGGGAATAACGCGGCTCCTTCAAAAATGACTGACGGGTCAGTTATCTTTATTAGCCTGTTGGAGACAGGACTTATTGCGGAATAATGCCAAAAGTCAATGTCGAGTACAAGTCGGGTGTCAGGGAGAAAATTATCCAGGCCGCCATCACCAGCTTTGCTCAGACCGGCTTTGACAGGACCAAGATGGAAGACATTGCGAAGAGACTGGACCTGAGCAAGGGCACCATTTATCTTTACTTTGACAGCAAGGAGGACCTTTTTCTGGCAATTTGTGACCATTATCTGAAGGTCATGAAAGACCGGCAGCACTCTGCTGTTTTTACCCGGAGGGAGGAGCTGTTCATTGATGCTGAACGCTTTTACGAAGAATTCCAGAAACTCGAGCAGGGTAATGACAAGGTCATGCTGGAAATGGTTGTCGAATCCACCCGAAATCCCAGGCTGCGCAAGGGGATGTACGAACACAGGCTAAAGGTCTATGATGCCGTTGTGGATCACCTGGAAAGACAGATAGAAAAAGGCTTTGTCAGCCCGGACGTGGATGCAAACGACCTGGCTTCGGCCTTCGTAGCCCTCTACGACGGGCTGACAGTAAGCAAGATGCTCGGGGTGAATGAAGGTAGCAACAAGAGCGCCTGGGTTGCTATGGTGAGGGCAGTGATGGCTGGCATAAGCAGAGACTAGTCGCTTACTGTGACCTTTAGCATCCTTGCCTGCTCTGCGTTCACCGGCGCATCACTCGAATCCGTCCTTAGTCCCGCTATCTTGTCCACTGCATCCATGCCCGAAGTAACCCTGCCAAATACCGTGTACTGGCCGTCCAGAAAGTTAGCATCCTTGAGCACGACAAAGAATTGCGAACCTGCACTATTCGGATCCTGAGACCTTGCCATGGACAGCGCTCCTCTGGCATGCTTATTCTTGTTGAATTCGGCCTTGACCGTCCACCCCGGACCTCCAGTTCCCCATCGACTTCTATTTGACTCGCTCTTCGTATTCGGATCGCCACCCTGTATTACAAAGCCGGGAACGATCCGGTGGAATACAAGCCCATCATAAAATCCCGCCTTCGCAAGCTTGCCAAAGTTCTCTACCGTTTTTGGAGCAGCGTCGGAAAAAAACTCTAGACCAATTTCGCCAAAGTTAGTTGTTATCTTGCCAGAAGTAGCCATTGAAGAAAAAGGTCTGACGGGGATATTTGAATCAAGCAGTCGCGTCCAGGAAGTTAAGCTTGTCTGATCAAGCGTTAAGGTAGAGTGTCGACTTTATCGCGCTATAAAGTGTCACGTACTGCATGCCTAGCTCGGTGGTCCTGTACCAGGGATGGCCGACAGCATTGCCTGCTGTGAGAAGTTTTTTTGCAGTCAGTAGATCAACGTACTTCCTGAACTGGGAAGTCGTAAGGTTGGCTTTTTCCAAGAGCTTTGTCTTGCCAATTCCTCCGTTCGCAGCTTCCAGGATTGTAGAAATAATATCAAGGCTACTGCGCTTTTTCACAACATTGGAAGACTAGCATCATGTACGATAAAAATAGTTCTGTAGTGTAAAGCAGCCGCTGGTAGAATATAGCTGACATGGGGATAGTCATCCTTCTCTGCGGAGGCAGGCGCCGACCCTAAATGGCGGAAATAGAGCCAAGGGTCTACGACGCTCGTCGCATCACTACCCATCCAGCCATCCAAACATGGGTAGCTATGCCAGAGTAGAATCGCTAATCGGACAGCCAGCTCATATTCACATCCCCGATTATTCCCACTATGGCCGTACAGTTCAGAAAGAGAAAAGGTCTTGGCAGTGTAATCACGACCCTCATTATCCTGATTGCATCAGTAGTACTGGCAGCGGGAGTAATTTTCTTTGGAGGATCGTTGTTCCAAACCAACACAGAAAACGAAGCAATACAAGTTTCCAACACACACATTTGGGTATCGCCCAATGGCACGTCGTCTGTAGCTGGATTCGTTATTCAGAACACCGGCGGTAAGGCGGTTGCAGTCCAAAAGATAACCATCAGAGGCCAGTCGATTCCTTCAGCTTCCTGGTACTACAATAACACCTCAACGGTTGCTACCGCAGCCAATATCCAGGCTGAACTAAAGTTCGATGACAGCCTTGGGACTATCGATGTCAGAGCATCAACACCAGGTGAAGAACAATTCACCCAGGCAACAGGCCCCATATCGCTGTTACAGGGTCAGGCGATGTTCATTTACCTGGCCAAGCCAGCAGGCATCAACGCTATTGACAGCGGTCTGGCCTATACTCTGAACGTGCAGGCAGGCAAGGCTAGTGCGGCAGTCGCGTCGGTAAACGTCGGCTCATCGTAAGACGACAGGGACCTGTAGGTAGTTCTTAATGCTACAGGAACCCATCCTTATTTTCAAAGCGAAATCACAAATTGGCGTACACCGTGCCTGTAACTTTGTTCTAGTACTCAACACCACTATTTTTTAATCGTATGACATTCAATTGATAACAAATGGCAGACTTTTCACGTTTTCATGATCAAATGCGATTTACCATCTGCAGTCAATGCTGCTGGTGCGCCACTATCATTAAAGAAAATCATGCGCACGCCTGCCCGTCATGCAGATCTCGGCTGGATTCTTTTCCTTTGCAGTCCAGAAGGACTCTACAGGAGTGCATGACGGCGTGAACATTGAGGAGGAAGCGAGCACCATCGTCGAGGCGAGAACCTGTGGCGAGAAGAACAGGAGGGTAGCATACAAGTTCATGGATGGTTTCCATAGCCTCTGCCTTGACAAGAAAGACATCGTATTGGCAGAAATCGATGCATGCGAAGTCCTGCTCAGGGCTTGTAACGACCAAGGAGACCGGAACGCCATCGAAAAAGAGATTTCAGAATTGAAGCTGGTCCTTGATTTGATGTCATAGGACTACAGGAAATAGTCCTTGTTTTCCACAATGTAGGGGAAGACCTTCTTGTTTATGATAGAGTCCGCCTCCGCATCTACGTCAAACGACAACAAGAGAAGGAACTTGTTCTTGCCACTCGACTTGATAGGAACGGTGGCTCGCACAAGTTTTGAGTACCGGCTTATCGAAAACCGCAGCTCACCTATCTTTGTTTCAAAAGCTTCCCTAGTAGCTGCGCGGATTGCTGCCTGCACCGAATAGCGAGCAGTTTCATCCTGGGTCATCAACGGAACGAGGTCTTTTCTGTACGAGGTGGCCACCAGATGTCCCAGGTGATTAGAGACTGCAGCAAAGCGAATAAAGTGATCCTTCTCCAGCACTCCCCGACAAAAGGTCTCAAAAAAGTCGTCCCTGTCTCCCATTTCGCTGATACCAGATTTTCAGCTACTGTCTATAAAAAGTAGCGCGTTAGCGCAGCGCCTGGTGCCGTACTTACATCTGAATTCGGCGTTCGCCGATTGTCTAAGTATCAGAGTCGTATGGTGGGCGCGCTCTGCCGTTACATGCCGGGCATGTCTTCATTGGTCATTGGGGCTTCCATTGGATCATTGGATTCTCCTGAATTTTCAGATCCTGGCGATGGTTCGCCGCTAAGCAGCGGCTCTTGCACGTTACTGTCCATCGGCATAGAATCAGTCATTGACACCATCTGATTCCTCGTCACATCCGCCAGACCAGCCATGGCAAGCACACCCGTAACCATAAGCGCTATGCCGGCCAGTCTAGCCACCCAGATGCCCCTCGACCAAATCTTCTCCACAAAGATTATTCCCGCAAAAAGTGCCATCCACAGAATGTCCATCCATCCGAGCGCCACCATGACCAGAAAGTATGGCCAGCAACAGCCGAGGCAGTACATACCGTGGTATGTTCCCATTTTCAGTGCGCCGCCTACCCCGTCTTTCCAGCGCCTCATGAAGAAACTCATAGGAGATTCGCAATACCCGAGACATTTCGACTTTAGCGGGCTGAACTGATAAGCCCCGGCGGCCATCAGGATCGAGCCTAGAAATACACCAAAAGAAGTGGCGTTCAGCATTCCCGCGATGGCGGCTGCCGGAATGGACCAGGCGAACAAGAGCGCGATCCCGGTGAGCGACCAGACGGCAAGGTACGATCCTACAAATAACACCATTTTCACGCCACGAGTTGCAGTTCTTTCTCCCTCCACAATGACGCTTTGTCCCCCTACGCCTCCCGTTGACAGCCGGTTGTAGAGCATCATCATCGGCGAAATCGCGGGAAACATCATGGCTGCCATTCCTGCCGTCCAGACCGCGACGAAAACAGACACCTTTGTTGCCTCGTTAGGTCCAGTCATCGCAGACATCATTTCCATCTGGAAAACCTGCGAGGTTATCCACCCAAGAGCCGATGTACCCACCAGCGCAATGATGACCAGACTTTCCAATCGCCCCATCATGGCTATCCTGTACTTACCCTGCTGAACTCCGCACCGCGTAAAAAATACTTTGCGCTCCCATGTGCAAGGTCATGGTGAAGATTCTTCCTATTCTGCGTCTATATTCTCAATCCACAGAGTTTATAGCTTCACCAGCTGGTGGCGATTATAGATGTCTTCATCCAGCACCAGCATGACCATCGAAAAAATAGACCGACTCTTCTACTGCACCGAGTGCAAAGTCGTGTTTCTTTTGAAGTCAGATGCAATCGATCACGAAACAGCGTCGGGGCATTCAAGAATGCAAGAAGTGCCCTTTGAATAGGAAAACTCTACCAACAGGACTAGCTCGATCTTAAGTTGCAGTCCAGAGCATCTGCCCGTGCCCATGACGAAATTCCCGAGAGTAGAGCAAACCTTCAAGATAGCTTGCAGACTAGAATAGTCCGGCAAGGAACCTCAGGATCCCGCCGCCAGAAATAAGGTCAGAGCCGATGAATAGCCCTATTGCCCCGAGAAGCGTCAGTATCCAGACGACTTTGTTCCATGCGAATATCTTGGAACCATCGAGCCCCATGAACGGTATGAGGTTGAATAGCGCGATCCAGCCGTTGAACCTTGCTCCCACAGCGAGGATCTGGGAAGGGAAATCGATTGTTGCAGATTCGCCGATCAAGTATGCCATGATAAACCCCAAGCCCATGGCCAGGTTGGTCAGAGGACCAATCCAGGACACTCTGCCGTGCCTGGCTTCACTGAGGCTTCCGCTTACAAAGACCGCACCGGGGGCAATAAACTTGAACGGTAGTATTGGAAGAGCAGATATCGCAGTCATTGCTGCGCCGTAGAAAATCACGCGGAATTCAGCCCAGGCGCGATAAATCTGCGCCAGAAACTTGTGCCCTAATTCATGGACCATAAATGCGCTGATAAAGATAGCGAGAAAATCCCACCTCAGGGTATATTCATTGATCGACAATCCAACCGCAGTGACAAGTGCCGTCCCTAGCACAAGATGAGCGAGCTCTGTCTTCGAGAATCTCAGAAACAGAGCATTTCTGACCGACGATGCTACTCTTTCTCGCGGCGAGCCCGCCTTGCCCTGGACCCGTTCTATGAATTCGCGATCCCTGGTCGGCCTCTCCAGGAATTCATGCAATAGAGCGCACTGGTGGTTGGGCGGAAGCCTGTGTAAAGAGCAGAAAGCTCCGCTACAGTACCTGCATTTGAAGGGAATCATCTCTTCAGCGCCGCAGGCATCGCATTTCACAGTATGGCATTGGTCGTTTCTTCATAATAATTCATTGCCCCGTTTCCGGTGTATCAAAAAGATCCCAAATACCCCCAGGATTCCCCCGACTATAGCCAGAGGCACAAGAGAGGGCAGTATTACCTCGAAGCCCAGGGCGAGCAGGATCAGCTGAAAGACTACCGTCAGCAGTATCGAAAAGGAAGCTATTGTTGAAGTCATCGAAGCCCCGATTCTGGCCAATCCAACTACGTAGGTAAGAGCTGCGAGCAGTGGCAGAATGGAAAAGGCAGCCAGGATTGCCCAGTCAGTTCCGGATATTTCTGGCCCTCCAAGCCACAGCACCCCACTGAGTACTATTCCCGAAATAAGAAGGGAAGAGCTTGTGATCTGCAGCGCTGAATGCGTCTTTGTCATCTTGGTGATAAGGACTATGCCGGCCGCAAAAGATGCCGCAGAAATGACTGCTTCGATGTCTCCCCAGGTTATGATGAGTTCGGCATTGCCTGCGCTCATTACGGTGACAAAGAATCCGGCTAGCGCTATCAGTGCGCCCTTGGACTTGATGCTGCTCAGCTTTTCTTTGAGGATTGTTCGTGCGAGAATGAGAATGATTACGGTTTCGAGCGGGCCTGCCAACAAACCTTCCTTGGATGCCCCAATATTCGTGACCGAATCGTACCATGCGAAAACGCCAAGCGCAACAAGCGCAGAGCTAGGAAGCAGGTACTTCCATGACTTGAAAACAGAGACTGCCTGCCGCCCGTCCCGTGCTACTGTAATCGAAAAAAGTGCGATTCCCGCGATCAGAATGCTGTTTCCTGCGATAACTAACGGACTCAGCTGCAGCTGCGTCGTAAGAATCTCCACAGCTATAGATTCGGCAGAAAGGAGCGCCGCATGAAGAAATACAACCCATGATAATCGAATCAACGATTGAATCTTGCCCGCATTTTGTTGCCTAGTTCGCTATCATGGACAGGATTGTTATGTCTTACTGGTTTCAGCGCTCGAGTCATTGTTTGTTTTCGATTTTTTTCAGTAGCCAGAGATACCTACCGCCGCCTATACAAAGGCTATTAATCGCGTAGTAGTTTGGAGAATCGTCAGACACGTTGCTTGAGAATGAAGCGTACATGAAGGAAGGCGCCGTTGAAGCCCTGGAAAAAGCGCTGATCTTTACTATTGACGCATACTCGCACTCTGGGCTCGTCAGCGACAATGAGATTATCCAGAAACTTCAGGACACACTCCGACACTTCAAGAGGAGGTCGATCTCTGTTCCAGCGCCTGAATCAGACGGCATCGAAGCATATGTTCTTGTCAACTGCGACCTTGGTCTTGAAGAAGCGATCATTAAAGAGCTGCTACTCGTACCAGAAGTCACTGAAGTAAAGGGCGTTTTTGGTGTATACGATTTCATTGTAAAAATAAACACGGATTCCGAAGAGGACATCAAGCGAGTGATCGCAAGAATCCGCTCGATGCCTATGATAAAATCCAGTCTCACCATGATGGTCATAGAAGCACAGACTGGCAGAACGATCGACCAGTGAATTCGCTAAATTAACATCGCAAGAGTCAAGGTAATTGGCGAATTACGATACTGCATGATTGAAAAAATTGCCCAGTTTTTACGGCATCTTGTCTTCAATCATATCAAGAGCCCGTGTCACGTAGTCATTTGTCAGAAATGACGGCATCTTTAGCTGCAGCGGTTCTGGCAGTCCTTGGTTGATTCTGTGCAGAACAGCTACCTGTCTGTCAAGATCCGATTCTGACCTGCAGGCATCTATAAGGTTCCGAAGGTCATATTCTCCGGCCAAGGTTAACACCTCAACCGCGCCCGATTATAAAACAAATATGACGTGTGGGATACAGAATATTGCCGAGAGTAGATATCTCCCGTACAGTAATCGCAAGCCGCTGCCGGGTTTTGCACAAATAGGGTTGCTTTTATACTGATGAGCGGCGTAAGGCTTGATATGCCTGATTCCTATTCTGACCTTTCCCGGATGGACTTCCGCATCTCGACGAAGCAGGCAGAATTCCTGCGACGAGTCGATAAAGCATGCAAGTCGATAAGGGCTCACGAGGAAAAGTGCTACTTGAACGAAAGGCTAAACGAAAGGATCGTCCCGGTATTTGGGCCGATAGGAATGCTTGGGTGTCCTGTCTCGCAGGAGTACGGCGGGCTTGGATACGACATGCTTACCTATTCTCTAGCTATAGAAAGAATAGGGATGGAAGGTGCATCACTTCGCACCTTCTTTTCTGTGCACACTTCGATAGGGCAGCTGGTGATCCAGTCCTGGGCCGACGAGCAGCAGAAGAAAAGCATCCTTCCCAAAACAACAAGCGGGAGGAAAATCATGGCATTTGCGCTGACGGAACCTGCTGCAGGAAGCGATCCCTCCTCCATTGTTACCAAGTTCGAAAAGCGGGCGAACAGCTATGTCCTGAAGGGCAAAAAACACTGGATTGGAAATGGTACTTTTGCAGGAGTAATGACGACCTATGCCAAAGACCCTGTTAGCGGCCGGATCTCGGCGTTCATCGTTGATGGAGACGCCTCTGGCCTTAGGAAGGTTGAGATGAAAAACAAGATCGGATTGTTGACGGTCAAGAACGCAGAGATCTTTTTTGACAATTGTATTGTCTCGAAGGATAGCCTGCTTGGTGGCGAAGGCCAGGGGCTCAGCATTGCCTATAGTGCCCTGATTGACGGCCGACTTAGCGTAGCAGCTGGCGCCGTCGGGGTCATGAACGACTGCCTCGGAGAATGTGTGCGATATTCAAAGACGAGAGAGCAGCATGGTTCTGTGCTGGCAAAGAAACAATTGATTCAGGAACATGTCGCGCGCATCGCAGTCAATCTAGAGAGTTCGCGCTGGCTGACCTACAGGGCCGCACATGCAAGGCAGGCGCTTCACGAATTTGTAGAAAAATTTCAGGCAGATCACGATGACTGGCAGTCCAGGCTGGGGAGAAACAATAAGGAATATTCCCGGCTCCGAAGTGTTGCAGACAATCTTGCCGCGATAGCCAAGTATCATGCTAGCAATTGCGCCTTTGACGCAGCGAATAGATCTGTCCAGGTATTTGGCTCGGCCGGCTACAGGAAAACCAGCCGTGTGGCCAGGCATTTTCTTGACTCGAGGGCGACTACGATCTATGAAGGCGCGAATGAAGTGTTGGAATTAAAGATAGCGTCGCAGGTCCTGGGAAAGGAATACGCCGCGTACTAGCCTCCTGCGTCCAAAAATCTTAAAAGCATACCCATTGTTCGTAGCTGTCGTATGACTTCTATCACACAGATACCAAAGTGGTATCTAAAAGCGGATTATGTGGAAACGTGCAACTGTGACTTTGGCTGCCCATGCAACTTTAACGGGTTTCCAACCCATGGATTCTGCAGGGCACTTGTGCTCTATCATATCAGAACTGGAAACTACGGAAGTGTAAACCTCGATGGCGTCGATGTGGTATTTGCCGCTTCATGGCCAAAGGCGATACACGAAGGCAATGGGACTGCCCAGCTTTTCATTTCCGAAAAGGCCGACAAGGATCAGCGAGGGGCGCTCATTGAAATATTCTCCGGAAACGCCAGGGGCGACGGCCCATTTGCCATATTCGCTCCCACCTTCAAATTCGTACTCGAGCCTCGGTTCGTAGCCATCAACGTAAAGATCGATGGCAGAAAAAGCAGCTTTTCGGTGCCAGATATCCTGGATGTCCAAGTTGAAAACTTTCGAAATCCAGTTACGGGAGAGGAACAGGACACAAAGATAAACCTCCCGGGCGGCTTTATCTGGAAGATGGCTGACTGCGCCAGGACGAAAATCATGAAGATAATGACTCCCAGTCTGAACTTTGATGACTCGGGCAAGAATGCGTTCTACTCGGTGGTAGAACACAAGGGTCCCTAGCTTGACAGAAACGCCTGTTCCATAAGCGCGAGTCCCTCTTCCAGTTCTTCTTCCCTCACGATAAGGGGAGGAATTACTCGCATGGATTTCTGTCCGGCTGGCAGGAGCAAAAGGCCTTTCTTAAAGGCAGCCTTTAGGCCCGCATCCCTCCTTGCTTTTGATTCAAATTCTATCCCGATCATAAGGCCAAGACCCCGAGTGTCAATGATGCCACATTTTTCTTTCGACGCGAGTTCGGCTATGCCTCGCTTTAGCTTCTCGCCCATCAGGGACGCATTGTCCAGCAACCGGTCTTGCTTGATGACTCTGATGATTCTGGAGCCCACTGCCATGTCGATTCTGCCGCCACCGCCCCACGTGCTTGAAAGGGCGCCCTGCTCACCCGGATCAAGTTGTTCAAGGAATGCAGCCATGCCCACCTGAAGTGCCTTTGCGGCGCTCATGATGTCAGGTCTGACTCCGTAGTGTTCAAAGGCCCACCATTTGCCGGTCCTTCCCATCCCCGACTGAACCTCGTCAATAATCAGGGGCACTGCGTGCTCGTCCGCAATACTTCTCAAGCGCTGTACAAATTTCGGACTGGCGAAATTGTAGCCCCCCTCCCCCTGGACTACCTCTGTTAGAATGAATGCGACGGCGTTTTCCTTTAAGAGTTTTTCCGCAGAGTCGATCTCTGGGTCAGAATCCGATGTGCAGAACTTTATCCTTAGTACTGGCAGCTGGGGAAACCCTGCCTTCTGAACCGGCTTGCTGGACGTGAAGCTGAGCGCGCCAAGAGTCCTGCCATGGAATGCGTTGACACATGATACACCGGGTAAAGATGAAGGAGTCTCCTTCGACATTTTTCTGTACGCGACCTTGATCGCATTTTCTACAGCTTCGGCGCCGCTGTTTATGAAAAATGTCCTGAACCTTTCAGGCAGTATTGACAAGACCTGTTTTGACAGTTCGGCATGTTCCGCGCAGTAAAAGTCCTGCCCGGCTATCTTGTGGGCCCCATTCTTTGAATATTGAGCCAGCACCTCCATTATTGCCGGGTGCGAATAGCCAAGGGGGGACGAGCCAATATTGGAAGTAAAATCCAAGAATCGATTGCCATCAACATCCTCTAACATGCAGCCATTGCCGCTCGAAATTACGAGCGGATACGTAAATGTCGAATCATAGCAATTCTTCGATATTACATCGATGACTCGTGTTGCATTAGGTCCAGGTGGCTCGGTAATTATCTTGGCTACCATGACATGAATTGCGAGTCGCCACTATTAAGCCCGTTCCTAGGAAAAAATGGCCTTGCTCGCTATCTTGTTGCGCCAATGGTTAAGGGGCACTTACATACCAAATACTAAATAAGTGAAAACGATATCTGACGATGTGAAGGTACTCGTAGCCGAAGACGAGGCCGTGATTCTGATGCAGTACAGGATGGCACTCGAGGGCAGAGGGCACCAGGTGGTGGGAGCCCGGGACGGAGAGGAATGCCTAAGGCTGTACGAAGCCGAAAGCCAAAATGCATCTGCAGGGACATGCCCGTTTGACGCGGTTTTGCTGGATTACAGGATGCCCAAAATGGACGGAATGGAGGTTGCAAAAAAAATCCTGGCTTCGAGTCCCGATCAGCGAATTATTATAGCATCGGCTTTCACCAAGGAGGCCCTTGTTGAGTCTGTGAAGCAGCTAAAGCAGGTAGTAGAACTGCTTCAAAAGCCGTTTGAACTTGACGTACTGGGAGACGTACTTGAAGACAAAGAGATCTTTAGCCAGCTTGAAATGCTGAATGTCAAAGTAGCAGAGATCAAAGGTATGAATCCGACGCATGAACAGGTAAGGGACCTCCTGGAAGGTCTGAACAAGATTTACGCACATGGAACGGAAGATGCAGACTCGCGCTCCAGTGTCAGTGCTTGAGCGTAATCGGCAATTCGCGTACCTGTCAGAATATTGAGTTTGAACGCGATGTATTGCGGATTATGGTTGGCACGTGACTGCATCCGGCTTGTCTATCAGAGTCAGCGACTCGGTTCTCGTCTGATCCGCTCCCCGCAAGATCCTGAAACTAATGCTATCACCGATCTGCTTTTGTTCCAAAACCCCTGCTATCTCTTCAAGCCTTGTTACTCTGATATTGTCCACCTCGGTAATTATGTCGTTAATCTCTAGATCAGCGTTTTCAGCCGGGCTGTCCGGTTCAACGCAGGTGATGAGAAATCCTTCGTTCTGTACCATTGTTCCGGTTATCCCCAACCATGGTTCTACGATCTCCACGGGATTAGCTGATACGTAAGAAAAGGCGGCCCCGACTATAGCGATTAGCAGCACAAACGAGATCGCCGTGTTGGTGGGATTGTGCATGATGCCTTTTATGACCAATAGGGCAATAAACCATTCGTGTCACAAGCCTCCGTACTTGGGAAGGTAGCTCTTGCAAATGCTGCACCCAAACAGTGAGGCTCCTGAGCCTGGGGTCAAACGTTCGATTTCCCCAATGATCAGCCTCCCCTGCGTTTCGGCTGCTTTCATCCTGGCCAGATCGCTCGGTTTTACTCCATATATCACGGGGACTATTGGAACGACTCTGCCGCAGGTATCGCAAAACCCCTCGGAAATTCTGCGCGGATACTTTTTGTGGTACTCGGAGTGCAGCCGGTCTGCCTCCTCGACGGTCATTCCAAAGGAGTCGGCGATCCTGTAGTTTATCCTGCAAAATATCGGATCTCCTTCGTCATTTTCGTTTTCTTTCAAGTAGGATGCATGCAGGGTCTTGAACATTGCTTCAATTGCCTCGTCTGGCATCACGACAGATTCTCTCCCTATCGGCACGGGCAGAGTGGCCATTCCAGGATCGAGATCAGAAAATCCATGTGATTCGTGAGTAGGAAGTCATGCGATCCTGATTCCGCGGCAATAGACAAGCAAGGTAGGATTGAAGACTAGATTATTTATTTCTATGACCTGGCATAATCCCTTATTCTTGCTGCGCCAGGTAGCGATGCAGCCAGTGTCCGTCATGCGGATCCGACATTAGGCGACCGATTTTTCGATAGTAGGAGACAAATTCCGCGCCTCGTTCCGTTATCTTGAATCTCGTGTCTTCTGATTCCTCAAGAAGACCCAATTCGACCAGATGCCACAAATAGAACTTTAGCATCTGATGACTAAGATTGGCTTTGTACATTATGCTGGTTTTTCTTGTCCAGGACTCACAGAGTGAAAGTATGTCCGCTATGATGTCGATTGTTCCCCTGGCGCCTCTCCTAAAGATACCCGGATGAGTTTTGTTGGCGTGAGACAACCCCTGAACCTTCCCCAATCAACGGATACACGATATGATTTAAAGTCGATGCATTGTAAACACAGAGGCTGCTTTCATTTCCTTATTAGAAAGGATCATTCCTACTCCTTGCGCAGCCGAAGCGGCTGGATTATCAAAAGTGACGCAATGCCGATGACGACGCTGGTTGCGCCAAAGGCAATGAACCATGATAGCGGATCGCTACTAAACACAGAAACTACAAATCCTACGAACAGAGGTCCAAGGATCAACCCTAGATCGCCTATCATGCGATTAAAGCCAATTCCGCGTGTGAGATGCGACTGCAGTCCTGCTGGCGATCCTGTTTCACTCGATATTCCTATTGCTCCAACTTTTCTGACTCTTGCCTCTATTTGTTCTGCGGCCCACGCAATGGACTGGCCAAAGAATCCCGACGAAATCCCCATGAGCATCATTATGACCAACAGTTGGCCGAATGATGTCGTCAGTGGTATTATGGCTGTAAGCAGTGCAGAAAACAAGATCGCTGCAAAGAGGGGCTTTTTCATCCCGTAAACACGAGTAACCTTTCCAGAGAAATACGACGCTACGAGGTTGGCCAGTGATGCAACGGTAAGAATTATGCCAACATCAAATACTGTGAGGGCGAGACTGCCGTATGCAAAGAGAGGCATGCCGGTAGAGTAGATGCCAGCCCTCAGAAATGCAAAGCCGAATGTGGCTACACCTGCGGTGTTGATATAGAAAGAAAGTTGGGATTTCCGCGCGGCATTCTGCGATTCTCCATCGCTGGTGTGATCCTGCAGCCGAAACCTGCCTTTCTTGCCAAAAACGGATATCACTGCCAACGCGACTACCATCATGGCCGAGAATGCAAGATAGGGAGAGTTGTATCCGTAGAGTATTGCTATCGGGGCGCCAACTACAGGTCCAATGATTGGACCGAGCATGAGTATTGACTGATAGGTGCCCATCGTCGTCGCCCTCTTCGATGATTCAGATGAAAGCAAGATGAACGAGACTGCCGCGCTCACATAGATCGACGAGCCGATGCCTTCAAGAATCCTCGCGGAGAACAGCATCCAGTAGCTTGGCGCCAATCCGGCGAGCAACGCCGCGGCAACAAGAATGCCAAGCCCAAGGATCATGGTCCTGTGGAGCCCCAGCCTATCAGCAAGAAATCCCGACGGTACGTCAAAGATCAGTCTGCCTATCGCAAAGCCTGCAATGGCGGCGCCCACAAGGAGCTCGTTAGCCCCAAGATACTGACCGGCGTACAGCGCAAGTGACGGAGTCGCCATGCTTGATCCCATCATCACTATTAGCGAAACCAGTGAGAGTACTAGTACGCCGGACCTGATTGAAAGTCTTGAACCTATTGAGAGCATTGCTGGATCGAGAAGAATGGTATATTCGAGCCGTTCCTAATTTATCTCTGTGTATGTATGCAGATATGCGCTAGATCAATTCGAGGGCTAGTCTTTTCTATAGTGAACATTTGAATTGCTTCCTTGCTGGCTTATTTTTATTACGATTGTATCGCCTGCCCTTGCGAATATTCGCTGCCTCTTCTCGTTTGAAAATATCCAGCCAAGGATCAAATCTATCGGAAGGAGAAACGCCTTTCCAAAGCTCTCTATTGCTATACCTCTGATATTTGCCCTGTTTCCATCGAGGTCTGTTGTCTTTAGCCGGAGGGCAATCTTGCCAAGCGACTGACCCGTAGTGGTTTCAAAGTAAATCCAGTACGCAAAGAAAACGAGGCTCGTGATTGCCCACCTTGCAGGGCCATCCGCGTTCTGAAACCATCTCTCTGGAGTTCCATCGAGCCAGAACGGTATTGCTACGGCAGCAAAGATTGCCCATAGAACCAGATTTACGATTACAAAATCTATTAGCCATGCAATAAATCTGTCAATCCAACTGGCGAGCAAGAGATCGCTGCGATTTCCCGCAGAGGTGTTCGCAGGAATGTCCGAGCTCATCTTTCTTACTCTTGTATGCGTTTCCGGGTTATAACTGATTGTCGCGCAGGCTTTAGACCCGGATTATCAGAAAAGAGAAAAACAAGATGAAGTGCAGGGAGATTCAGACACTGCGAAAGGTCATGGGTCAGTAATTCTTTAATAGCATTGGCAGTCATTGTTTTTGAGAAACAATGGCCGAAGCATATGTCCTGATTAACTGTGATCTGGGGACGGAAGAAGCTGTGATAAAGGAATTGAAGGCGATTGCGGGTATTTCTGAAGTCAAGGGGGTTTTCGGCGTCTATGACGTAATAGCCAGGATAAGTTCCGACTCTGAACCGGGCATAAAGAAGGTGATAGGCAGGATCCGAGCGATGAACAGTGTGAAGTCAAGTCTCACAATGATGGTTGTCGAAGGCCAGGGCGACTAGGCTTTCCATGATGAAGGGCGCAGTAGCGCTGGCATTCACAGATGCCAGATAGACATTTTGAGCTCCCGGATATATGGTAGTCTCTGTGATGGCCACAAACACAGACATATCTTCGACCAAGGATAGAGTACCTTGGTAAGACTTTGGCCTCCGACGTTTTGTCAGCACTCCGCACTGTTCGCTATGTTTTCTTCCTTTTATTATAGGCGAGTACGAAATTCTATAAAATGACGTACAAACTGAACTTGTAGAATTTATCTGTCAACCATTCTGGATGATGTGGAAAAAAGATGGGACTTTTGCCCATCGATCTTGTCGCACAGGAGGAGTAAGCGGGTTAACCCCACCATTTTCTCTTTGACTTTTCTTCAGCTGCCACAACACGCGGCTCTGGCTGCGTTCTTGACATCCCGCTAAAGTTGGTCTCGACTCCCGTCAACACTATCATAACTCTTGCTCGGCCCTTTAATGTCGAATCAACCCTGGCTCCCCAGATAATCCTGATTTCATGTGGCATGCTCCTTGTTACAAGTTCACCGGCTCGAGTTACTTCTTCGAGCGTCACATCGTCGCCTCCGCTAACGTGAACCAAGACTCCGTTTGCCATGCTCATGTCCTTTATGTCTAGCAGCTGAGTTTCAAGGGCCATCCTCGTTGCGACCTCGATTCTGTCCATTCCCTCAGCACTTCCAACTCCAATAGCGGCGAGTCCCTTGCCTTCCATGATTGCCGTGAGATCCGCAAAGTCAATGTTTATGAGAGATGCAGTGGTTATTGTTTCCGTAATACCCTTTACGAATTGCCCGACGAGCTCGTTTGCTACCCCCAACGCTTCCTTCAGCGGTAGGTTACCGGCCAGCCTTGTCAGTTTGTTGTTGTCGATGGTGACAAGCGTATCGCATGATCTCTGCAGGTTATCAAGTGCTTCTTTGGCCATATCGTATCGATATCTTTCGACTGCGAACGGAAGCGTGACTACGCCTATGATTAGCGCGCCGGTCTCCCTCTTGAGATCATGGGCAAGTACCTGTATTGCCCCGGTGCCTGTTCCTCCGCCGAGCCCCGCGCATATGAATATGATGTTCGCACCCTGGACTTCTCTAGAAATTTCGGTAAAGCTTTCCCTTGCCGCATCCATGCCTTTCTCGGCATAGCCACCGCATCCCCTCCCCTGGGTTGTCTTGGGTCCAATCAAAATCCTTCTATCTGCCCGCGTTATGCCCAGGTGTGCAGCATCCGTATTCACTGCAATCAGCTTGCCGCCTGACAGTCCCCTTTCTTTTATCCAAGAAACGATGTTGCTTCCAGCGCCGCCGGCTCCGATGACGCAAACCGTTGGTTTGGCCATCTCCATGACTGCGCGAATTGTCTCTTCCTCCATTATAGATTCTGCCGTTACCGACTTTCCGGAATAGTTGGTAAAATCGCTTGACATTGATGACTACAGAATTCTTTGTGATGCATATACTCTCTATTATGTAGAAAAAATTAACGACAGGAGCGTCAATACTTTGAACAACGAGGTCAGAAACCGAATGTTCTAGCGCTGGTTGAAGGCCTTGTGGTTGTAATACAGGTCGCTCAGCAAGTCCTCATGCGATGATTTTGAGTCGTTGCTCTTTTCTACTGTCCTGTCGGGCGGAAAAGTGATATTGGATTCGACCTTCTGACACTGGCTGCAGAAATACACTGCTAGGGTCATTTCCCTGTGCGCGGACCTGGAATGGCCACAAGAATCACATGGCATGAGATGCAGAAAAGACTTTGGCGACATGATACATAAGGCTTTGACATAGGGAAAAGACGACATACATCATCCACAAACCGCCTATGCAGTAAGAGCATGGCCGTGATCCTCTACTTCGAACTTTTGGAATGTTTTGTAGACTTTGCAGTATTTTTCGGCAACTTCCTGCAAATTGCATGGAACACCTTTCACTCTGAACTTGCACATGGAGGCGTACTTGCATTTTCCAAAGTTAGGGGGATCCAATAGCTGCAAGTGATAATGACGCCAAGGCTCTATTTTCTCGTGCGTGTCTCAACCATTACATAAGGTTCGGTTCCCGAGATGTAGAACGAGCGACCCCTTCTTTCTCATAGCGGGCCCCCAGGAGAACTAATTTGTGCAGATTGGATAAGAAGCTTGGTCTATGTGGGATAACCACGTATCTGGCGACACATATCAGCGACGAGCTATTTCTTTTATAATACTTCTAGAAACTAGCCTACATGCACAAGTCCAGATCTCTCAGTGCCGGTCAGGCTGCAGAGGAATCGAAAGCAGACGGCAATCACGCTTTGAATGACTCTATCAGAGATAGTTCGAGAAAGACGCTTCTAGAGCAGCTCGCATCGTATGGGTTCGCGGTGGACCAGTATGCGGAATGCACCATAGAACAGCTGCAGGACTTGGTGCGCGGAGCAAGGTGGCTTCACAGGACCTACAAGAATGCCAGCGACACCACAGGTATTGACGCGGCTACGGATCACACGTTCAAAGTCGAAAAGCGAGAAAGTGCGTTGTGCTTCACTGAAGTTGACAAGAAAGTGCTGAGATCACTATTGGATTCCGGCGGAAAAGTATCTTCGCTGGCGCTATCGAGAAAGTTAGAAATCCCTCTGACGACTGTCCAAAGAAGGAGAAAGAGGCTTGAGAGCGAGTTCCTGGAAGTGTCATACTCTTTAAGACTTGACAAGCTGGGCTGGAGAAAAGCTGACCTGCTGGTCTCGACAGAAAAGGGGATGACGACTACGGTTGGAAAAGAGATCTTGGCGCATAACAATATCACCCGAGTCTCCAAGGCGATAGGAGAACACACCATCGATCTGCACGCAGAATCAGTATTCAGGGACAACAAGCAGCTCTTGAACGTTATAGAGTGGATAAAGTCACTTGAAGGTGTAAAGGATATCGTATGGACAGAACCGGTAGAGATGGTCGGAAAGAATAATTCGATGCAGTACGAAATAATAGACAAACATCTTTAGCAAGCCCTTCGGACCTACAGCCAAGTTACGCCTGCGCAAAGTTAAAGTCCCTATCCTGTGGATAGGATTTTTGCAATCCATCTTCCTCAGTTCTGAGTCGATGGTAGTATGCCGACCTTACACCCACGAGAATATTAGCCTCAGGAGGTTGCTCTAAGATCGCCATCAGGACATGCATGTCGAACATAGCAAGCAGACTGAAAAAAGGGACAAACTGGATATCATGATACAGCTACTCCAGATCGCAAGGGAACCCATAAAAAAGACACGCATCATGCAGGTGGCATATCTGAATTTCTACCAAGTATCAAAATATCTGGACTATCTCATGGGCGCGGGATTGCTGGAAACGATCACGAAGCCCTACCCGGGTTTTCGGATCACCGAAAAGGGGAGAATGTTCTTGGCGCTCCTTACTGTTACAGAGCAAAAGTCTGATGGGGCCGGCGGCGAAGATGGACCCATGACTGGAACCGACGGAATCTACATACGATTGAGCCTGATTGAGCAGGCACTAAGAGAAGTGTTCAAGGAAGATGCTGTGGCCCTTTTGATGGAAAAGATTCGTTCGGCCAAAAGCGGCCAGACCTAACATCCAGTGGTCGACTAGGTTCGCATTGCGATACACGATCAGGGCAGATCTATTGATGATCTTGAACGACTGTGCCCTTTTTGTCGTCACGTAAGCGTCAGCAAAATCTCTAGGTTGTTGAAGTAAGGAGCGTGGATGCGATCCCGCTTTTGCGCATAGTCTGTGGGTGATCACGACCATCATCGTGCGCACTGCAGACATCTCTCTTTTATATTGCAAACGTGAAGTGCCGGCGTGGATGCGAGAGAAGGTTTACTCTACGAGTCGGTAGCAGAGACTCTGCTAACATTGGGGTACTCGACCAGACAGGCCTTCATCTGGCAGCTAAAGAAGAACGGCATACGGCTTACGTCAAACAGGGTAGACCTAAAAGAGATTGAACTTATGTTGCTCAAGTACTTTGGCAATTCCGCACATGCAATAGTCGACAGAATATGCGAATCGTTCACACGCAAGGCACTTGTCCGTGGATATTTTCAAGTCGCACCGGAGAGGACAAAACGGGCAATCGTCGCGACCAAGGCCGTTGAACGGTTCTTGCATGAACAATCGTTTGGCGAATCAACTGATTAGGAATTTTCAGTTCACGGATTTGCACTCAATGAAAAGATGAATCCCGGGTTCAGTGTGCCCAGTTCCGGTCTCCAACCTTCATATTTGGCGGTTGGGGCAGTTCCACTATATCATACTGGCTTTTCTTTCCAATTAAGGGCGGGTTGGTGGACAGCCCGGTTTTATCACCGCCGGCGCACAAGATGGTGAGAATGCAGGAAGGTGGTCTGATAGAGAAGCTCCTAGCCGCAGGAGTAGTTGAAAAAAGGACGGATGATCTAAAGTTTTCAGACGATTTCTGCAAGCACCTGGTCTATTGTAACCGCAATTACGGCTTCAAGGGAGGCGGCACGCTCGAGGTCTGGCGCCAGATTATGGTCAAATTCAAATCGGGGCTGGACGGCCTTTCAGATAAGGAAATCGCCACCACGATAGTACTTCTCGACTACTTTCTGGACAGAATTGCCCCTGAAAAATCCTGATCTGCGGTTTGTTTTCACGTGCTTCACTAGACGCAGCGGTTTCGCATCTACATGGCTCGTCAGGTAGATGCAGAATTGAAAAACGAACCGGAAACGCACTTTCATTCGGATACTTCATTTCGATGATCGATGTAGAATGGCACCCTTTTGTTTATAGCTGAATCTGCAAGAACGAACTACTGTCCGTCATGTCACACCAAAACGGCGTCTTGGGGAATTCCGGCCTGGATAATGATCATGTCCAATCGGCCCACGCGAGGGATCGTACTCACTTTACACCCATTGTCCGGCCGGAATACTCCGAGTTGAGTGTTAGAAGTGTGGCGTTGAGAACGCGAATATTTGGGGGTGAATCGGCCTCTCCCGATTCCAACAAACACCATGTCCGCCGGCCCCACGAATGTGGTGTTTGCTCAAAAAGCTTCCGAAGCAAAAATGCACTGCGGGAGCACAGCTTTCAAAATCACGCCTACTAAGATAATGCCACTATTTTGAGTCACTGTCACTGAGGCTGCTTTTGTCTCTGCGGAGATCCTTACAGCAGCATTTTACTAGTTCCTCCATCCATCGGGCGATTCAGTACCAGGAATGCAATGATTATGAGTTACGTTTTCTTTTCTTTGCGATAACTATTCCGGCAATTATGGAGGCGATTCCGGCGCCAATTCCTATGGGCAGGACTGGGAAAAGGTTAGATAATCCATCGTCCTGGCTTCTTGGGTCCAGGATCCAAGTATCATGGAATTCCCGTCCGAGAAAATTCTGATCGTCTATCAGGGTATCGGTTCCACCGAAAATGATCAATCTTCCCTGTGCATCAACGATAATTCCATTCAGGGATCTTGCTGGCGGGTCACTTCCAGACTCCACTTGTCTCCAGCTGCTGTCCGGCCCATATTGCCAGGTCTTGGCGTAGGGTTCCGGGGCCCCTTCTTCGCTTTCCGCCGGAACCACGTCCCCGCCAAAGAAATACGAGTTTCCTGATGGGGTATCGTACACCATTCGGGTCCGTATCGGAGCCGGAGAGGTAGAAGGGCTGGAGTTGCTCCAAGTCTTGGTTTTCAGATCAAGAATCCAAGTGTCGCTAAAGAATCCCCGATCCGAAAATCCGCCAAACATTATGAATACGTCGTTGGCGTTTTGATATACAAAGCCCATTGCTCCGCGTGCAGCAGGGGTATCGCCAGCGATTTGCAGTTCTTTCCAAGAGTTTTCACTAGGATCAAAAATCCAAGTGTCATTGTGGTAGCCCTGTTCCGTAAAGCCTCCAAAGAGTACGGCCAAGCGTCGTGTTGGATCATATGCCATTCCGTATGAGGCCCTTTCACTTGGTGCATTCCTGGGCCCAAGATCCTTCCAGGTATTGTTGGCATAGTTGTAGGCCCATGTCTGGTTTGAGACTATCGAGTGGCCGACGGCAAACCCGCCGAATAGAATCATTTGGTCATTGTCAGGGTCGTATACCATGGTTGTCGCTGCTCTAGGAGAAGGCGCGACCTGCGGATTCATTTCTTTCCACTCGTTGGTCCCTAGGTCCAGTACCCAGGTATCCCCGAGATGACTTCCGTTTCCGTAGCCGCCAAAAACGACCACGACGTTGTGCCCGGGCTCGTATGTCATGGCATGAGATCTCCTAGCGGGAGGATGTGAATCCGTCTGCATGAGCGACCAATCCGACGAGGCCTGAGCAAGCGGCGTGGTAAGAATCATGATTGCAAGGAGAAATGCCACAGGAATCTTCACACCTATCTGCCCAAGCAGGTTGATTATAAGCCTGAGGTCGGATGTGCAATCGGCCGACTATTAGACACTTCCTGATGGTCGAAGAGGGCTAATTGGCCCGGAACTAGATGCGGACTTGTTCCTTACTTTCTTTTATAACTGCAGAGGGGGCAAACCCGTAAGAATAACTTGTTTCGAGCCAGGGCAATAATCGTGACAGTGGCGTTGATTCTTGTCATTTCAATGGTCGCACTGAGTGGTGCAAACTTTGCACACGTCTATGCTGATAGCAAGATGAAAGCATCATCCAAAGATAGCAAGAAAGGAGAGTTCAAGCGAGTGATCACAGAATCGGAGGACAAGGCATCCGCGGCGCTCAGGGAGGGCTGCCATCTCGCTCGTGAGACAAAGAAACTGAAGGCGCTTGTATGCAAGAAGGAAATAGCGGATTCTCTGGGACTTGACGAAGACATTAGAATGTCCAAGACCGACACTGCTGCTAACGCACAGATTGAAGCAGATTCTGTGCAGACCTCTGGGAACAAAGGCACAGGAAGAAAGATTGTCGTCCTAGATACAGGGTACAACTATGACCATCCTGATCTATCATCGAGCTATCTCGGAGGCAGGGATTTTGTCAATAACGACAACGATCCCATGGACGACAACGGGCATGGCAGTCATGTGGCGGGATTGATAACCTCTGATGGCGCATACTACAAGGCAAAAGGGGCTGCTCCAGGTACAGGAATAATCTCAGGCAAGGTGCTTGACAGCGATGGCGAGGGATACTTTAGCGACCTGATAGCGGCGATGTACTGGGCGGTCGATGGGCCTGACGGCGAAGCAGGAACATTGGATGACTTTAAGGCAGACGTCATAAGCATGAGCATGGGCAGTTCGCCACCTTTTGTGTACAAAACCCACTGCGACAGCGTCATGCCCAGCATGACAAGTGCCATCAAGTACGCCGTGAGCAGAGGGGTCTTGGTAGCAGTCGCCGCAGGAAATCATGGCACTCTGGGTGTATCCATTCCAGGCTGCATAAGTCATTCCATCACTGTTGGAGCTGTTAATAGCGCAGACAAAGTCGCCGCCTTCTCTGGCAGAGGTAGAGGCGTCGATCTTATGGCTCCTGGCGTGAACCTGTTTTCGACCTCGCTTGGAACAAGCTATTCGTCATCTAGCGGAACGAGCATGGCGACTCCTCTTGTAAGTGCCACCGTTGCCCTCATCAAACACGAGCATCCCTGGTACTCTGCAGCCAAGGTTAGAAATGTGCTTTTCGATACCGCAGTGGATCTTGGCAAAGTCGGGAGAGACTATAGCTACGGTTACGGCAGAGTCGCGTCGGCTGCCTCAGTGGCGTACTAACGCGGAGCATCAGACTTGAAGGCGCAGGAATTCCTGCGGGTAGACATACAAGTCCTTTTAAAAACAGCAAGCGATCCAACTCATTGATGGCTGGGGGCGAAAACGCATCATCGGTATTCGATCTAGAACCTGCCGTTCAGAGCACGGACGACAAGCCAGTGCTACAAGCCGATACCGCTAAGCAGAGTAAGGTTCCTTCCAAGGATTCCAAGGCAGTGGCATCAGAACGCAAGAAGGACCGCCAGAAACAAGTTTCTGATCTGAAGGCGCGCCACAAAAGCGATTTGCAATTGATGAAAAGGAAACACCAAATGGAGATTCAGGAATTGCAGAAGCGACTAAAGGATCATGAATCAAGGAGCAAGGAAGAACTGCGCAAGTCCGAAAAGCAGTATCATGTTCAGCTCGAGCAGATAAGGAAAGAAAACAAGGAAAACAGCACAGCGATGTACAGGGAGATCAAAGATTTCCTGAATGCACAGATGTCTGAAATGGGAGAACGTAATGAAAGCGCCATAAGAAATGACAATGAACAACACTTTGAAAAACTGAGACAGTCGATGGAGAGTGTTTTTACGGACGAACTGCAAAAGAAAACGGCTGAGCTTGAGCAGACCAAGGTGTTTTCAGAGGCGCAGGCCAACAAACTGGTTCAGGACACGCAGGAAAAGAATCAGCGTATCGACTTTTTGGAAGACAAGATAAAGGAAATAGCGCAAAAGCTCCCGGAAGAAGCCCAGCAGGAACTTTACGAGGAATTGGGTTTTGAACTTCCCAAGGTGCTTGAAGAGCTCGATGACAAACCAAAACAAAAGAAAAAGAAGAAAGGATTCTTTGACAAACTAGGCTTATAGCGGTTCAAGTAGCGCAATCTGCACGCTGTGCTTCTGGAGCCGGACTCTATTTTCCCTTGCATGCGAGTATGTAGGGCATCTCAACTAACAAGTTCTTTTCTATCATTAATCCGAGCTTATAACAAACAGTGAGAATACTAATCCTCGCAGCTGCATTGTTACTGGCAATTCCATCCCAGGTCCTGGGGCAGGTCGCCAGCTGGGAAAACCCCTGCAGTTCACCGACTTTGGTTGGCACAAAAAATGACGACGTACTTTACGGTACCCCTGGCGACGACGTAATAGAGGCTAGGGCAGGAAATGACTTGATTCACACTTATTCAGGCAATGACGTTATATGTGCCGGTCCTGGCGATGATATTGTATTCGGCGGAGATGGATACGATCTCATCATGGGCGGTACCGGAACCGATGACATTGACGGTGGCGGAGGAAATGACATTATCGAAGGTGGAACGGGTGCGAACGTTCTTCGCGGAGGCGACGGGAACGATTCCATCGGCGGCGGAATTGAAGCAGAGGTGTTCTACGGAGGCGACGGGAACGACCTTCTCATGGGTTCTGACGGGAACGACATCATGCACGGCGAAGGCGGTGGAGATTACGTCTACGGTCTGGTCGGAAATGACGCGCTTTACGGAGGCGACGGTGATGACCACATGTGGGGTAAGGATGGAAATGACATTCTTGTTGGAGGAAATGACAGGGACTGGCTCGCAGCTGAAGACGGCGATGATCAGCTCTTTGGAGGAGAGGGAAGGGACTGGCTGGAGGCAGGGAATGGCAATGACTATCTCGAGGACGAATTGGGCAATGATCATCTGTTTGGTCGTGCAGGAGATGATGTCCTAGTTGACAATGAAGGCAACGATTTCCATGTGGGGGGCCCGGGTAATGACATGATAACGGACACTACAGGGAATAATTTCATTTACGGAGAGGCAGGAATAGACGAGATTCGCACGGGAGATGGTGACGACCTCGCTGATGGAGGTCCAGATGCCGATCTTGTCTTTGCCGGATCCGGAATGGACTTTGTATACGGGCAGGATGGCGATGACGTGATACATGGCGAGGATGGCGATGATTATGTTGTGGGTGGCGGCGGCACTGATACCATCGATACTGGTCTGGGTCGTAACGTCAATTCCGAGCAAAGCGGCAGTCTGACCTGCATGCGTCCAACGATCGTGGGCACTGGCGGCAACGACATATTGCATGGAACCTCCGGCGACGATGTCATCGATGCTAGGGGAGGAAACGATCTGGTCTATGGTTACGAGGGCAATGACCTGATCTGTGGACAGTCAGGTGATGATGCGATTTTTGGAGGCGACGGATCGGACGTAATCAGCGGCGGGATTGGCAACGACAAATTATCCGACCCATCTGGAAACAACCTGATCTTCGGAAGCTCCGGTTTTGACGAGATATACTCTGGGACCGGAAATGACATGATCGATGCAGGTTCTGCCTCAGACATAATTTTTGCCGGATCCGGAATGGACTTTGTATACGGGCAGGATGGCGATGACGTGATACATGGCGAGGATGGCGACGACTTTATCGTTGGGGGATTTGGTGTCGATGAGCTACATGGCGAAGCAGGCGTCGACCACCTGATGGGGAGTGCTGGCACTGACCGCATTGTAGGCGGGGATGACAATGACCACTTAATGGGTGGCAATGACGATGACAATGTAGAAGGTGGTTCGGGAGATGAATGGATATTTGGAGATGGAGGAAACGATAGCTTGTACGGCGGACCGGGTGATGATGTAAAGGTCTCCGGAGGGACAGGGCATGACCATGTCTTTGGAGATGAAGGAAACGACTGGGTAACGGGAGAAGAAGGAGATGATGAACTGAACGGTAATGATGGTGACGACCGGATCTATGGCTTTGGAGGCCGCGACATGCTCTATGGAGGAGCTGGAAACGATGTCCTGCAGGGAGGAAAGCAGGACGACCAGTTATTTGGGGGAGACGGCGATGACACGATGCAAGGGGATCAGGACAATGATAGACTCGTGGGAGGATCCGGTTTTGACACTATGCTGGGCCAGTTTGGATCCGACGGCCTTGATGGTAATGACGGAGTTATCGGCAACGATTTTGTAAATGGCGGTGCCGATTCTGACTCATGCGCGGGAGATCCGGATTTTTCGCACGAGTGTTAGCCGAATCGTCATCAAGAAATCTCTGAATTCTACCAGCGGAAAAGAGGACCGGAGCAGTTAGGCACTGTTTCAGGGTCACGGTTGCAGGGTGAAGGTTATCGTGACGGTCGCGATGTCTGTCCCGCCTTTGCCGTCAGAAACAGTATACTGGAACGTGTCAACTTCAGAAAAGTCTTGCGCGGGAGTGTATGTAAGGGTGCCGTCAGGGTTTTCAGTAACGGTTCCCCCGAATTCAGAGGTCGCGTCGAAATCAGACACGATCAGCGGATCGCTATCAGCATCGATGTCATTTGCAAGTACATCAATAATTATCGGTGAGTTAGGAGATGTCGTAGCAGCATCGTCTAATGCAACCGGATCATTATTTATGGCACTAATAGCTATTCTGACAGTGGCGATGGTACTGTTTTCTGTTCCATCAAATGCCCTGTAGGTGAAGCTGTCCTCTCCTGTGAAGTCGGGATTGGGATCATACGTAAAGCCGCCATCTGATGCCAGAATTAACTGACCGTTAGCAGGTCCGGATTCCAACACTGCTTCTAGCGTATCGCCGTCTTCATCAGTATCATTGGCGAGAACGCCCGGGGGATCGACGACCAGTGTTACGTCCTTATCGGTTGAATAAGCATCGTTCTCAGCCACGGGCGGATTGTTGAGAGGCGTGGAGGTGCATTGCATCGATATGTTTGCGCTGCTGGTCTTGATTGTCGGTTGGCTATTTTTTATCGAGACTGAAGTATCTGCCGCGGTGACGGTGGTATCAGCTATCACCGCATTGGTATTGAAAGTGTTTGCCGTAGTATCCATATTGGTGGTAACTCCTGGCGCACAATTGCTCACTTCACCGGCTGAATCCAGCCTCATAATCCAGACATCCTCTCCTACAACTCCGAAGGATCTTGTAGTTCCCACCACTATGGATCCACCGTCAGGAGTAAGCGCAATAGCTTCAGCTTCATCAATGCCTGAACCACCGTGCCTCTTTTGCCATTGGATGACGCCGTCAGAATCGAACTTTACCACCCAAAAGTCCTCGTTGATTGCCGCAAATGACTTTGTTTCGCCAGCTACAATGAACCCGCCGTCAGGCGTCAGGCGCGCTGCGGAAAGTTCATCGAATTTTCCGCCGCCATAGCGCTTTTGCCACAACATGTTTCCATCTTCGTCTACCTTGAATACCCACCCGTCTGACGTACTTGAAAAGGAAGCCGACTGTTCGAGAAAAATGTAACCATCAGGAGCTTCCAGGATACTTGACGGTTCCTCAAATTTTCCGCCGCCATAGCGCTTTTGCCACTCCAGGTTTCCGTCAGAATCGAGCTTGAGGACCATGATATCTCCTGCCTTCCCGAAGGAATGACTAAAACCGCCGACCAGATACTTTCCGTCGGAGGTTTCCTTCAAGATGCGCACTACCTCGTCTTTTGCGCCTCCGAACCTCTTTTGCCATTGAACGTCGCCTTCAGAGTCGAGCTTGATCACAAAATAGTCTTTCAAGACTGCGCCAAATGATGTCGTAAATCCACCGACAAGGAAGCCCCCGTCAGAAGTCGGCTCGATGGCGTGCGCCATGTCATTTTGTGGACCACCGTAGCTTTTCTGCCACTGCAAGTTTTCATTCGCGTCGAACTTTAGCACCCAAAAGTCAGCACCTCCTGACGTGAACGAGTAAGTGAGCCCGCCGATCACAAAACCGCCATCCGCTGTGCTTTTTATGGCGCGTGCAACGTCTCCTCCCTTTCCGCCGTATGTCCTTTGCCAAACCGCGTTTCCTTCTTCATCAAGTTTTATGATCCAGGCATCATTCTTGCCTGCGCCAAAAGAGTCCGTCGTTCCCGCGACAATATATCCTCCACCAGACGCCGCTTCAACTCCACGGAAAATGTCATCGGTTCCCGGACCACCGAGACTCATGGCCCATGTAGAAAATCCATAAGCATCGTAGATATGAATGAACGGAAAGATGAGCACTAGTAGGACAGAAATGAACGCAACCTTTACTCCCGGTCTGCGCAGCTGAGCCCCATCTCCCACTTTGAGAGCACATGAGAGCGCCAATTATTAAAGTTGTTCGAATATTACATATCTATAACCCTACTTTCCAAGCAGTACATTCTAGTGGATTGTTTTTGCAGAAACTTGACCGGGCATGAAATTGGGCTTGAAGGTTGCGCCGGCAGCGTAAGATCGCGCGATAATTAGGCGAACCAGCCAAGTTTCTTGTCGACTTTTGAAGGAGAAGGTTCATGCTTGGTTTCTTCCATTCCTTCATCAGCCGAGTCGGAGTGCTTTTTTTCCGCTTGCTGCTGGTTCCTGGTTATCTCTATTATTGCCTTCATGTATTCTTTCAGCTTTTGTTTCTGCTCATCCTCATTTAGCGTCGCAGAATGCGTCTTTTGAGCTTGCCTAGTTTCAGACTTGATGGGCGCGGCTTGGACGGTTGCGCTAGATCCTGTCTCTAGCGCTTGGATTTTTTCGTTCAGCCTCTCAATGACCATATTCTTTTCGCTAACCTGCATCGCCAGATCCTTGATCTGAAGTTTCGATGAGGAACGGGCCATCTCTATCTTTAGTCTCATGATCTCGCGGTCTTTCTTCTTCATTGCGGCATCGTTCAGGTCTTCCTGCTTCCTTAGTCGCTCTACCTCCTTTTGGTGGTTTGACCCCAGATTGCCATAGTTTTGTATGATCTCTTTTAGTTGTAGGTTGAACGCGTGTTCTTGTTCCTTCTGGGTAAATAGAATCTCTCTGTCATGTATTTCTCGAATATTACGAAGTTGTGTCTGATAGGTCTTTTTGGCTGATGCCAGCCTTTTCTTTTGTTTTTCTCTTTCTTTTCTGCCCTGCTCGGCGATCATTCTCTTCATGGCCTTTTGCTGATCTCTGAAATTCTTCTTCAATGCCTGAACTTCCTTTAGATGCTTTGACCGCAAAATTCGGAGAGTGGCTTCGTGCTCCTTCTGCTGCTTCCGAGACAATATCCTGTGCTTTTGGGCAGCCCTATTGTCCAAGTCCTGCAATAGGTGCTCGTACTCCTTGCCGTCAACAATTGCATTCTTGCACAACGGACATTTCCGTCGAGTAGCAGTAGGGAGATCAACCAATTCTATTTCATTCCTAGCTTGCGCTGTCCGCTCGATGACCGACTATTGAATTCCGTCCGGTCGGCTGGACGGTGCGCCGCCATGCTACCCAATATACAAAGTCTTTTCATATAACTTTTATATGTCCACTTTTACGACACATCGCGCACACCCAATCCACGGTAACGAATCGCTGATATGAAGCTGCGGGTTTAAAGTTCATCTCAAGTATCAGACAGCTGTTTTTCCGCCAGATAGAAGATGTGCCTAGCCAGGATTCTTGCCTGTTCGGGAGCGGTCATCAGGCTGAGATCGACTCCAAGAGAGAAAAACCTGGCAAAATCATCGGCCTGCTTGCTAGACGAGTTGGGTATCGTGATACCTCTGAATCGGTACGCCTTCTCACGCAGCTCAACGATCTGGTCGTCTTCCATGTTCCTGCGAATCAGCGCTTGCACGTCATAGCCCAGAGATTCAAGGTCGGCTAGGGCGCTCATGGCCGTGTCTGACAACTGGCGGTTGGTTTCCCGTATCTGTCCGGACTCCATCTAGACAGTATGCAAACCTGGGTTTGTATTTATGAGTTGAGAAAGCCGTGATACATAACAAGCTCCCCAATTAGGCTGGTATGTCTAGATACTTGGTTGCCAGGTGGTTTAGAGGTTCCAGTATGAGAGGCCTCATATAGCTGATGTCTTTGACCGTCCTGGAACAAATATGCTCGTGCTTAACCCGTTGTGTTCCCCAGCGATAGTCTAGGCTAGACGGCTCTTCAGATTATCGAGACCTTGATAGGTGAATGCTTTAATTCGATTCGCAGGATAGTATCGCTATGGCGTTGGGTGAAAAACTCTATGAGGAAATCGGTACGGTAACAGGAGTCGGAGTAAGGTCGGTCCACCCCGTTGAAGGAGTAACAATGGAGGTGTCGTTTACGGCAGAGACCAAGGGCATTGGCAGGTTCCCGAGCGGCACGAACCTAGGATCTGGCACCACGACACAATACCCCCACGGCATAAGGGACGGCAAGTACCACGGAGTAATTACGACAACTCTGGGCGAGCAATATTCATGGTGGTCCCATGAAAAAAGCAGATTGACCCTTGGAGGCAAGACAAAGGGGATTATTATTGTGACAGGATTCACTACTTCGCAGACGCTTTCTTGGATGAACACTCTTGTCATGGTTCTAGAGTCTGAATTTGATCCACTGACCCAGGAGTACAAGAGCACCGCATACGAATGGATATGACCAAGTTTGTCGTGCAGGTTTCTGATTGATGGTCCCGTTCGAGCGATCCTTTGGGTGCCCTCCGGTTCTCAAATGTCAAAAAAGTGGGAGGTAGGAAAAAATCCTCCTGGCCCTTACACGTTTCTGTCCAGAAAGTCGAGTGTCTTTGCCCAAGCGTCAGCTGTCTCCTCGGGCGCATAGTTATCGCCTGACGGGTTTGCAAATGCGTGCCCGACTCCTTCATAGATGTGAATCTCGTTTTCAATGTTGTTTGCATCAAGCGCTGATTCAAACTGGTTCACTGTTTCGACCGGGATGCCCTGATCTTCCGATCCGAAAATTCCCAGCACTGGCCAGCTGATCGTAGACAGCTCGGTCTGATTTGTAACTAGGTTGCCATAGTAGATGACCGTAGCCGCAAGTGGCTGTTCAGTATTGAGAGCCAGCTGAAGCGATTGACCTCCTCCAAAGCACCAGCCAAGCGACGCCATGCGTGAGCTGTTGACACTCGGAATAGAAGATAGGTGTTCGACGGCTGCGTTCAGATTTTCTATCGCGAGCTGCGGATTATTTCGCACGGAGGACGCGAGCGTTCCCGCCTGGCTCGAGTTGGTGGCCACCTGTCCATCGTACATGTCGACAGCAAGTACCGCATATCCTTCCTTGGCTAGCTGCTCTGCCATGTTCTTGATGTTCTGGTTCAAACCCCACCACTCGTGGATCATGACGACTCCGGGAAGATCTGACTCGGTGGCATTTTCGGGATATACGAGATACCCCGTCGCGTTGCCATGGTAATTCACCGTGGTTCTGGATAGCCCCTCCAGCTCTACAGAGGTGGCGTTCGCAGGCTTTGTGCCATGCATGGAATCCATTGACATGCTCCCGACAACGTTCCTCGATGCATCAGACAGGGTGCCATAAACAGGGTTTGCCCCAAAGTGGCCATCAACCTTGTCAGGTCCTATCCAAAATGCTATTACGGAACCCCCTAACACCTTTATCGTCAACGGGACTTCGGTTACAGGTCCGTCTCTCATGCCGACCGTGGCAGTGCCCTTTGCTACATACGTGGTATTTCCTTCCATGGAAAGTTCTGTCGCGCTAAAGTCGTAGATGCTGTGCTGATGCATGGCATTTCCGTCAGGCATCACCATGGCCAACCTTGCAATCAGGCTTATCCGCGGCACCTGATCGGGGTCAGGGCCCGGACTCATCCGGATCACCCATATTCCTGACTGGATCCATTCCGGCTCTCCGCCGCTTCCGAACTGTATGCTCGATATCTGACCCCTGATGGCATGGGGTTTTGTCATGTCGTGCATCATAGAATCGGACATCATTTGATTGCCTTTTGTTTGGCCGTACGCATTTTCAATTACATTCGCGCTAACCGAAAATGGAGAGATTCCGGATAGCAAAACCACGAGGCTCAGTAGTGATGCTAACGCAGAACCAAACAACATTCCAGAGTGCGCAATAGTTCCACTCATTGGACATATCCTTGATTTTTTGACTAATAAGACTTGTGGATTCTCGTGAAAAGTCAGTGAGCCGAGGCCACTGTCGCTTGCAGTTTTTTCACGCCGGCCAAGAGATCAACTAATTGCGACAGGGTCAGGTTGTGGTTCTTTAGCTCCTTTACTCTGACATTCAGCTTCTCCAGTTGCATGTATACTTGTGTGTCTTCTACGATTTCAACAAGGTAGTCAAGTCCGAACGGCTTCTGGAGCAGTTCGACAATCTGGTGCAGCTCTCTCGCGGCTTCTCGGAGAGTATCTACAACATAGGCGGACGCAAAGATTATCCTTTGCCCAGGCTGAAGCTGAAGTATTTCTTTTGCGGTTTGCAGGCCATCTTTCTTCGGCATGCGATAGTCCAGTATCACGACGTCAAACGGTGTTCTGTTCTTGGAAAGGTTATCCTGATTGATGGCTGAATCGGGCACATCTTTCATGGATTTCTGGTATACTCGTAAACACTCCTCTCCGTCGCCTGTGACGATGACGTGATGGCCCTTTTCCTGAAGTGCCAGCTTGTACTGCCGCGAAATGGTGGGCTCGTCCTCGGCCACCAGTATCTTCATGGTTCAAGAAGGGCCATACTGGCTTCTATTCCTCTGTGAGTAATTTTGCCAAACAACAGACATACTTTTCACGCGTCTCAGCATCATTTCAGCCATCTCATGGTACCAAGCGACCGTTCATGGTTCCTCAAATAATCTGGCGACGATTCGGCTATTCGGAATGGGCCGGGATGGGCAGTCTAACCACGAAAACTGCCCCCTGCCCATCGGAATTATGAGCCGAGATCTCTCCCCCATGAGCATTAATTATCGATCTGGCTATGAATAATCCCAGCCCGGTTCCTTGAGAGTGGAACTTTTTGCCTAGGCTGTTGGGCGTCTTTGTTGCAAATTTTTGAAACAACTTTGGAATCATTTCTTGGGGAATCCCACTGCCTGTATCTGAAATCGTGAGTTCCAAGGAGTTCCCATCAGGTGATTTACATGTCTCGATCTTTATTTGACCTTCAGCAGTGAATTTGAGCGAGTTATCAATGACATTCGTCAAGGCCTGAGTCATCCTGTCGCGGTCAACATCTAGTATCAGGTCTTCACCGTGGAGTAACGAAGATACGATACGCACTGACTTGACATCACTATTCTTCCTGTCGCCTTCAACGTCTTTAATGACACAAAGCTTTGCGTGTCCTATGATATCATTCAGGATATCTGTGGCTCTTACCTTCTTCAGATTGATCTGAAGACCGACGCCACTTTCTATCTTTGCGACATCCAAAAGGTCGTTGGCAAGTTGTTTCAGCCGCCTGGCTTCCTTTAGAATAATTTCTAGTGCTTCCTTCTGGTACGAAGGATCTCGCAGCGCAAGCTCGGCCATGCCAAGTATGGGCTGGATAGGCGTGCGCAGGTCGTGAGCAGCAATCCTTATGAAGTCTTCCCTTTGTTCCTGCGCCTTCTTTAGCTCCTGGTTCACTTCCTGCAGCTGCTGTCTGGTCTTGTTGATTTCAGTCATGTCCGTTATCACGGTATTACTGCCAATGATATGTCCGTCGTCATCATGTAGGCTTGTCGCGTTAATCAGAGCAGGAAAAGTCGTGCCGTCTTTCTTCTTGAGTTTTACCTCTTTATTCATTACCCGGCCATTTTTCTGCCATTCTTCGAACGACTGACGCATTTGCCCGAGGGTATCGTCTGCCGCGTGTTCGAAAATGGAGTGGCCGATGACTTCACCTTTCGTTGAATAACCAAGGTTGTCAATATACGCGCGATTGCAGTCTATGATAAAGCCATCTCTGTCTATTGTGCGATACATATCGGGGGAACCTTCGTATAACTTGGTATATCTTGATTCGAGCGTCCTTACCTGATCATAAAGATTTGCTATGATCTCTTCTCGGCGGGAGGCTAGAAATCCCCTCCTTTTACCAGTACGATGGTGGCTGACTTCCATATACGACGATTGTTCCTCAAGTAGAGCGCACCTGGATGCTAATTATGTCGAGTGTGTCGTGAAATACTACATGAGAGGGAACTATGGTAAATGACGCCCAGAGCATAAATTTGCTGGGATCAGGAACAATGCCAATCAGATGACCCTGTAGGAGGACGAAGACTGTTTGTTGTCGCCTGGATTCCTAAGTCATTGCACTACCACTTTGTCAAGTTACGTTCCACCATTGCGGACCCTTATCGCTTGGAGGAATTGAAATCAAGACGGAATTAATCGGCCTGATTCTCTATTTTACAAAAGACAGAATTTGCTGGACGCCCGTCAAGGTTAAAATGCCCATCGCCACGAAACCGGTTGGATACGATTGAAAATAAAGATCACTGTGAGATCGTCTTCGTTTAAAGAAATTCTCGACAGGAGACTTTTGGAACACGGCTTTCAATGCGAGCTGATTGACATGAACAAGCCATTAGCTTCGCAGGTATCTGACGCAGAGACGATCGTTAATGGTACGGCTAGGATAGATAAATCGGTGATAGATTCGTGCCCCAACCTGAGGCTGGTCCATCAGGCAGGCATAGGTTACGACAACATTGACGTGAAATATTGTACATCAAAATCTATTTTCGTTGCCAACGTACCGCTCGCAAATGCGATTTCTGTCGCGGAACACGCATTGTATCTCATGATGCTAATTGCAAAGAACATGCAGTGTGCCGGCAAAAGCCTGATGAAAAGGAGGAATCCCGGAAGCATGGGTACCGAGCTGTACGGCAAAACCCTGCTTGTGGTGGGATTGGGTTCCTCAGGAATGGAGGTTGCAAAGAGAGCCAAAGCGTTTGGGCTAAACGTTCTTGCTGTAACAAAGGACCCGATCGGCACGAAACCAGGAAGAGAGATGTCATTTTTCGCTGATGAAGTGAAGGGACCAGAAGCGCTGCCGGAATGCATCCCCAGGGCAGACATAATTTCACTTCATGTTCCGCTTACTCAAGAGACCCGTGGCATGATAGGCAGCGAGGCCTTTGCCACGATGAAGCAGTCTGCGTTCTTGGTAAACGTTGCCCGTGCCCCGGTCGTTGATAGAGAAGCACTGTACGCTGCCCTTAGCCACAGAATTATAGCAGGCGCCGCATTTGATGTATTCTGGGAGGAGCCGGCGGATCCTTCCGACAAACTCTTACAATTGGATAATTTCGTTCTCACTCCTCATGTTGCCGGGTGGACAAGAGAATCCGTGGAGGCGATAGCGGGAGTGATTGCATCAAACATAGTCAGAGTGGCAGAAGGAGAAAGTCCCTTGACTCTTGTCAATTCCGAACTATCACCTCGGTGACGAACGAGGCTTCTGCCCTACCTTCACATCTAATAGTTGCTCACAATGCATGAATCGCAGGCACGAACTTTGTGCCGACTCCGCGCTTGGTTTTGTGCGAGAACTCTTACTAGAGCTTGAGGGAGAGCCGAGATCGCCTCAACCCACTAGGAGCAAAGCCGATACCTACGTTATGTAGTTCGAGTTACCGAAAATCATTCTTCTTGATTCATAGCTCCTTTTATGACTTGACGTACCGATCCTTACCATAACCAGCCAATTACGCACGATAAAAAAAGGCAGCATACAGAGATCAGAGCGATTCCTTACAGAAGATCAATCCATTTCCATAATGAAGGATGATGCGATATTTTCGAGCTCTCAGGTCGTAAGAACTAGATCGATCTATGCTCTTGCACGCTATGGCGAAAAGGCGATACCGGCACTTCGTGAAATCATTGAATGTCTTCCAAAGGACAGGGATGAAGAGGCGTTTAAGGCGCTTTGCCTGATTACCCTGACAAAGATAAGAAGTAAGGACTAGTGCACTAGCGTTTACGGCTCTTCTTGCCGGTTCTGCTCTTCCTGCTCCTTCGCTTGGGCTTGTGTTTCTTCACAGTCTTCCTTCTCTTTGGCTGATGCTTTTTCTTTCTGATTTGCGCGACCTTTTTATGGCATTTGCATGTGCATCTGAGAAAATAGTTAGCATTCACCAGAGATTGTTCTTTCTTGATGACGGCCCAGCCAGTGCACTTTGAATGGTTGTTTTCTTCACATGGCTCGATAAGCCTGTCGACAACGAAATCCCTGCCTTTGTTGATGATGAGAGTTTTGGTAGCTGTACGTCGGGTCCCCCTTGCCATATTCTTTTGTTTTAGAGAGTTGCTATTGCTTAAATAGATTTTCCAAGTGAAATTTTTGGAAATATTGACGATAGGCGGGGGCTAGAAAGCCACTATGGTGAACACAAATGGAGAACTCGGTGCACGATATCTGAAGTGAACGTTGCCGTATGATGCTAGAAAAAGCTTATTAGCTTGAGCTAATTCCTAGGGATTGGGGAGAGCGATTGCAGAGGATAGAGCACAAATCAAGAAATACTGCGCCGGTTGGGGAAGACAGTACGGGATTCGGTCTGATTGAAATATGTGAAACACTTTCAATAGATGATCTTGAAGGATCCTTTCAATAGCAATCGTACATCTTGACATAGAACCTTGTAGCAACGTGCGTTAATGCCTAGATTCTTCGGCAATACGGCTTGCGATGTTGATGCGATGTTTTTCGTAACCGAAATCTCCTCAGGGGGACAATTGGAGCCAAGGGCAAGATTCTTTATAGGAAATCCTTGCAATTTTGTTACTGTAGATTATTATTATCTATCAAGAGAGCAATTTGCGTAATCTTTATAACGAAACAAAATCAAAAGCTAGCGATGAAGTCTAAGATCGTTTTGGTACCGATAAGCTTTCTTTTGGTGATTGGAATATTTTCCGTTGCCAATCCGTATGCAGCATACTCGACCACGACTACGAGTTGTTCTGCAACTCTCGATGGCGCTCAGGAAGTGCCTGCTGTGGACACTGAGGGCAGCGGATCTGCAACTATGGAATTTGATCCGTCCAATAGCGAGTTATCATGGTCAATAGAGTTTTCCGAGCTTTCGGGACCTGCCACGGCGGCACATTTCCACGGTCCTGCAACAATTGGAGCTAATGCCGGAGTACAGGTGAACATAGGCGAGGTATCTGGTCTGGACTCACCAATGGAAGGTTCGATAGAATTGACTGCAGAGCAGGCATCAATGCTGCTTGACGGAGAATTATACATAAACATCCACACTGGAGCGAATCCGAACGGTGAAATTAGAGGACAAGTGACATGCGAGTCTGCGCCAGACGGAGGCTCGACAGAGACCGCGACAGTAGTAATTGGGGACGAAGAGTTTGAGATTCAGTACACGATTAGCGGTGGAACTCTTGAAGAGCTGACTGCAGATTCATCAACCCAAACCTTGATGGCTAGTATTTCATCTACATCAGATGGAAATCTCACTATATGGCTGCCAACTGAAGTGATTGACGCAGATAATGACTTCTCGGTATTCATTGACGACGAATTCGGGAATTTCATAGTTGACGAGTTAGAGCCGACTCCGGATGCGAGGGTTCTCCAGATAGAGTTCGAGCAGGGAGCACAAGAAATAGAAATTGTCGGTACGTCCATGGTAGGAGGCGAAGAACCCGAACAGGAAACAATATCTGTCGAGATAGAAGGTCAGACATATGACATTCCATTTGAAGTTAAGGGAGGCACATTGCAAAGCGTGGATGCCGACGTGGAATCAAAAAGCCTGTTATTCACTATCTCGTCCAATACTAGCGGCGCCCTCACTGTATGGCTGCCAACTGAAGTGATTGACGCAGATAATGACTTCTCGGTATTCATTGATGGAGCCTCGGCCAATTTCACAGAAATGGCACCCAGTGCAAACGCCAGGATCCTAGAGATTGAGTTTGATGAAGGGGCGGAGGAAATCGAGATTATGGGGACAACGATAGTTCCAGAGTTTGGTTCCTTGGCACTCATCGTGGCGTCAATATCGATCGTTGGAGTGATCATTGCGTCCAAGAGGTTCCATAGATTCGGCGGACTGCGAACGTAGCAGACCTTTTCTTGTCTGCAACCCTTTCTTTTCTGGGGCTACCTTATCCTAAAGCTGACTTCAGCAGTAGCACTTGAAGAATCAGCTGCCGTGACGACCCGTGCAACATAATTGCCAGAATCCGCAACCTCACCAACTCCTTCCTGTTGCCATACTATCTGCACGGTCTCGCCTGACTCTAATGAAGTAAGGACCTGAAGAGCAATTATGCCATAACCCTTGCCAGTATCGGTGTTGGTTATTGATATTCCGAGTGCGGAATCAGGAAATACCAGCGGCGCAGACGCAACATTTCTTGCTGTAAACGTGACGGTCTCCCCTTTGTCATATTCAGGCTTGTCAGTCTTTAGCTCTAGCAATCCGCTCGTGGTACTTGGAATGTCGTATGAAGCTGCGTATCCTAGCAAAAGTCCGAACACCACAAAAGTCAGAACGAAAAGGACTATGGTTGAACGCACGTTTCCTGCTTTCATTTGAAAGTGAGGGATAATAAACATGACTTTTGCTCCTAACTGGTGGGCATCAGATGTGGCCTTAGCAGGACTGACTCCGGGTCAGAAAAGTGCATCTAAATTCACAACCACCGGATAGACTCGTACGGGAGTGGACTGGGCGGGATTTGAACCCGCGACCTCTCGCTTGCGAAGCGAGCATTGCTACCGCTGAACTACCAGCCCGCCGATAACGGTGCTGACAGCTCCCAATATAAAATATCAGATAGGGTGTAAGTCGGGATACCGCAACCTGACTTCTTGTCAACAAAAGCATAAACATCTGCCCGACTTTATCATTTTGAAAGGCAGAGAGCGGCATGCAGAACTCTTGCGATTTATTGATCACAAACGCTTCGGTAGTCGTTCCAAAAGTAGGCGTAATCGACACCGACATCACGATCGAGGACGGAAAGGTAAGGTCATTAACAAGATCGACTGCTAACGTAAGCGCATCTCGGATCATAAACGCAAACGGCAAATACGTCCTCCCTGGGGCCATAGACCCGCACGTTCATTATGGCGTGTATACGCCTATCGAGCAGGCTGCGAGGACGGAATCTCGGTCCGCAGCAGTTGGGGGCATTACGACCATGATTCGGATGCTCAGGCTGGATGACTTGTATTCACAAAGTCTTCCTAAACAATTACGGGCCAGCAAGGACAGCCATTTTATTGACTATTCGATTCATGCGTCGATACTCAAACCTGATCAAGTATCAGAAATCGGATATCTGAAAGAAAAGGGAATAAACTCTTTGAAAATCTACATGAACCTTGGCGCTGACTTGAATCGAATCTTTATGGACCTTGAACCAGGTAGCAGCAGGGTC
>DATBMW010000021.1:0-34258 GCA_036554645.1 Nitrososphaera sp. | reverse complement strand
CGCCTCTGGGATAACCATTTGGCCGAAGACGAACTGGGTATGACCTATGAAAGAATCGATCCGATTCTTCAGCTGTTAGCGAAAAAGAGAAAACCGCAAGAGATTGCGAAGAAGCTAAAACTCCCATTGAGTGACGTCCGCAAGGTCAAAGAGATGGTGGAAAAGAGCAAGCACAAACAAAGCCCACCCCCCTCCACGGATTAAGCTACGAAATAGCTATCGAACTCATGAGTACCACTTTGTCTTACTGCCAAGAATAATGAAGTGAGGATCATCCGTCAACACATATTCGGCAATTCCGTTGGAAACGAATGCTGCTATCAAGGCGTCAGCAAAAGGCACATTCCTGGATTTGACGAGCAGCTTCCCTGCTTCCAACGCCAAGTCTTCATCGATAGGCTTTACTCTCATTCCGCGTTCCTTTAGGATGTTAATGGTTCTAATAGCAGATTGGACACCAATCTTTGCGCCTGCCACCTTCAAGAACTCGGTCAGTGAAATGCTCGGCAAGATGATCCCGCGCCCCAACTCTTTCTGAACAAAAGCTCGAATCTTATGGTTCGTCATTTCGTCGGGCGGGAACTGCATTGTCAAGAGAAGCCTAGTGTCAGCTACGGCAGTCATCGCCATTCATTACGAAGCTGATCCAGTTCCTGAATAATCTTGTCATATCGCTTCTTCCCTACGATCCTGCCAATCTTGATGTCAGACAATGGTCTGAGTAGTATTCCCTGTGGATGTTCTCTAACCTCTAGTAACGTACCTTCACTAATGTTCATTTTCTCTCTGATGTGGGCGGGAACAGTTACCTGCCCCTTGCGTTTGACTCTGACTCGGTACAACTTGTACGAGGTATGACTGCGTTATCGTAGTATTAAACTCTTATGGCGACCGATGATGTTCAGTGGAAAACAGACAAGAAATTGCTCGTTAGTCAACTATCTCTATTACCCTGTCCTCAATCCCGTAATTGATTATTCCAGCATCAAGGATCAGCTTTACCGGGTACTTTTCTCCTACTTTTGCCGTCGATAGAGGCACAAAGGTGGCGACAAGCTGACTGTCTGTCGCCCTAGCGTTGAACGTCACATCCTCGTAGATGTACTTAGTCTGATTCCCCGAATCCGGCAGGAACCTGTACTCTATCGACTTGAACTCGTCTCCGCTCACGCTTTCCTCTTTGCCGTTCTGGACAAATTCTATCATGGTATCAGTGTATCGCAACTCTCCGCGCAAGCCTCCAAGGTTGATGTTGTGCAGCTCGGACGCAGCTCTGAGTTCAAGATTGTTCTTTGCCGGCAGCCCCTGAATCATCTTGATGACGTTGTACGAATATCGAACGTAGACCTCCTGCCCAACCCTGGCCTTAATCAAATTGGGGTCGGTGTTGCCATCACCGCTATCGCCCTCAGTCCGGAGCGGGTTAAAGTAAAGCCCGACAATTATCAATGCGCCAAACGCCACGGCTGCGGCTATGATGAATACTAGGTATTGCCGTTCCAAACGTACATTCCATTCTCACATAATTCTACTATTAAGCTTTGGTTCGGAAAAAACGTGGCTATTATTGGGGGTCGGATCGTCGACTCTCAAAATTACCGCAAGACATCCGAGAATTGAGCTAAAAGACTTTCAATGAAGCCCGGCGTCGGCTTTGTGTGAAAAAGAAAGTTCAGTCCAGAGAAAGAGCTGGGACAGGTACTTCTTTTCATGGGGAGCAGAGCTGACCGTGTATGGGAACTAATCCCACCATTGGGCACAAACCTCCGCACGGTACGCGCTACATGTTTTGCGCATAGAAGATTAATCCATCGTGCTTATAGGGCAATTCAGTAGCCCAGATTACTATGGATAACCTGCGGCAGCTGCTAGCAGTAATTGTAGCGCTGACCCTATTGCTTTCCGCGGTCAGCGGCACCAACCCGAATTATTTTGCAGGGTATGTTGCCTTTGCTGACGACGAAGACGACGATGATGATAACAGCGGAAGCTCCCACGATGACGATAACGGGGAAGAAGAAGAGCACGAAGAAAGTGAAGAGAACGATCAAAAAACAGTAGCAACATTTGGCACAAACAGCAAGGTCGAGCTAGAGGTAGAGGACCACGTCAAAGATGACAAGTCTGTCAAGGCAGACCTGGAAGTCGAGACAGGGGATGGCGACCTTGACGATGCCGAATATGCCGTCATGTTCAACTGCACCACCCCAGATGTAGAAAAGCTGTTTGACGGCAAATTAGTAGTTGAGGATGGGGATGGAGACTTCGAGGGCGAGCTTTTGCTCGTTAACGGTACCACCTACGAAGGGTGCAAAGTGGGCATCGGCGACGACCTGACAGTGTCTCTGCCAACCTTCATGGTCAATGTGGGAATGGGTGATGCCAAAGACGACGATGACGATGAAGAGAAAGAAAAGGATCGCGAGAATGGTCGCGACGACGATGACGATGAGGAAAAGGATGATGAAGAGGACGACGATGATGACGGCGACCGCAGGTATCATGAGCATGACAGGAGGGTAGGACTGGAGCTTGAAGACGACGGCGTGGAAATCAAGGTCAAAGTCCGGGGCCTGAACATGAGCGACGGCACCTATGACGCTGTCCTTACCTGCGAAGACCCGAAAACAGAGATGACCATCCCAGGCGCCTTTGAAGTTGAAGATGGGGAGGGCGAGCTGGAGGCAGAAATAGAACTGGCTAACGGCACATACAACGGATGCGAGCTAACCGTTGGCGACGATGTTCTGGCGTCATTCAGGTCCTTCACGATTTCAGAAGAAAACGACGATGACGAGGTGAGCGACAAACGCAAGGACAAGAGAAAGGACATCATATCGCGTCTCGACGGCAAGGAGATCCACAAGAGGCGCATGAACGCCAATCCGGCAAGTCCTGGCGACTATGATCCAGGATGGAACTACACCCTGATTGCGAACGGCACCGCAGAGCACAGCGCGATTGACGAAGATTCCGCAGCAAACGTCACCATCGACATGGCTGTATGGAAGTCGAACAGGGCGCTTATTCTAATGAGCGTTCTTGACGGAACGGTCGCAGTCGGAGCAGAAGAGTACGAAGTAGAGCTGGGCTATGCACTGTATTCTGTCAACCACAATGCGATGAGGTTGTTCGCCTTTGTAAGCGATGATTCAGGAGGAATCTACAAGCTAAAGCTCCGCGGGCATGCGGCTGAAGACTCCGAGTTCCCGAACAGCGCAGGCGAATCGATAGAAATGAGATTCGATGGCAACAGCGGTCCAGGGCGGAATTCCCTGAATCACGACTGGGAACTGATGCTGGAAGGAACAATCGAAGCCAAGTAGAAGCAGATTGCTGCCATGGGCGGCAGTCATCTTTTTCCTTTTTCTGATATCGACTCAAGTTCTATTTGCGCAGCAATATGAAAATACTACCGCGCCGACGCTAGTTCGTGCCTTGCAGGAATATCTGCATTGATTACAGGGCCACAAGGCAGGAGCACGGAAGCTATTACGGCAACGGCTACAAGCGCTGCAACGAATGCGAGCTGTTCCTTAAATGGGCCGGGGCAAAGTGCCCCTGCTGTAGGCAAGTACTGAGGACAAAGCCTCACAATACAAAGCTCAAGGCGCGTATGCGGCGCTAGCTTATTTTCCGTATCTTCTGACCCTGTGCTGGTAGGTCCTGATCGCCCTCATCAGGTCTATTTTGCGGAACTCGGGCCAGAATACATCCATGAACATCAGCTCGCTGTACGCGCTTTGCCAGATAAGAAACCCGGACAGCCTCTTCTCGCCCGAAGTCCTTAGTATCAGGTCAGGCGACGGCTGCGGGAGGTGCGAAGTATAAAGCTGGGACTCGATGGTCTTTTCATCTATTTCATCGACCTGTATCTGCCCCTGCTTTGCCATCTGGGCTATTTTTCTTACCGCGTCAATAAGCTCCTTCTGGCCGCCGTAGGCGATCGCGATGTTTAGGAACATCGTGTCATATTCGGCAGTGGATTCTTCCAGCTTTGTCAGGATCTCCTGCAATCTGGAAGGAAGGAGCTTTGTGTCGCCAATCGCCTTTATCTTCATCTTGCGCCTGTGGATCCTTTCGTCGTTCAGCAGCCTCTCCAGCTTGACCTCGAGCAGGCCGTAAATTTTTTCCAGCTCTTCGTCCTTCCTGTCCAGGTTCTCCGTGGACAGTACATACAAAGTCGTTATCTTGATCCCGATGTCATGTATCCAGTTGAGCAGCTCTTCTGCCTTGTCCGCGCCATGGGTGTGGCCGGCGCCAACGTCAAAGAGGTTGAACTTGGCCCACCTCCTGTTTCCGTCAAGCACAATTGCCACATGGCTGGGCAGAGGCTGTTTGACAATTTCAGATTCTAAATGCCTTTCATACAGGGAATATATTCTGCTCAGCTGGAGGAAGGTTTCCATCAGAGCCTTGCCTCCCCTGTCTATGTTTGTCTGGAGCCCCATTAACTATCAGCTGGATATTACGCGAGAGCTATCACAGTTTCCATATATTTACAGTATGTCGTGAGCGTCACATACACTAGGTCAGAAGGTCAGGAAAACCTGCTCCACCGGCTCCCGTACGCCCATCGCCCTGACGGATTTTTCAAATTCCCTCTTGCCATCTGACACCAAGATTTGCAGTCTGCCCGTCCCGCTCTTTTTGTTCATTCTGTAGAATGAGAGCAGCTTTTTCACGTCTTTTGCCACGATCTGCGCGGGGTCAACGAACCTGACAGTGGGCAGGAGCGCATTCAGGTATTTCTTCACAAAGGGGAGATGGGTGCTTGAAAGGGTTATCACGTCCATCTTTTCGTCCACACCGTCACCAAGCACTCTGGAAATAACATCGAACGTCCGCCGCTCATTTTCAAGGTGGACTCCCTGCTCTATCAGCTCGATTATCGGTGAGGCATTGAATTTCGTGACAAGGATATGCTGCGGGACCTCGCGCCTTATCTGGTTCTCAAGCTCCCTGCTCCTTATCGTACCTTCAGTCGCCATTATCCCGATGTGCTTTTTTTTCGTCAGCCGCGCCGCCTCTTTTAGCGGAGGCCTCACGCCTATCAGCGGGATGTCGGCTACTATTTTTCTGACCTCATCGAGCACCTGGACTGAAGGGGTATTTGAGGCCACGACCACCACCTTTGGCTTGTACCGCTTCAGATAGTTGATAGTGCTGGAAATTATCTCGCGCAGCTCACCGTGAGATTTCGTCCCATATGGAAAGTGCGCCCTGTCTGCAAAATAGAGCAGGTCCTCGTAAGGCACCTCTTTTCGCAACTCTCTTATTATTGAGAGCGAGCCGATGCCAGAATCAAATATCGCAACAGGATTGCTCGTCAATCGCTGTTATCACGAAATGATGTAAAATAAATGTACAGGTTGTTGAATTTTGTTCAATATTATGGCCATCAAGTTAACAGAAATCGAAGTGCAACGTTTAAGGGAGGCGTCCTCCGCGTTGCTGAGAGAGAAGTGAGCATAAAAGCTGTCGTAATAGTGGCTGTAGGCATTGCTCTTGTAGCCGCGCTGGTCCGCTTTCTCGCTTAACCATTCGACGATAGTGGAAGCGACCTGCAAAAACTGTTGATTGTAAAGTGCAAGCGGATTACACAACAAGTCTTTTTAACGATGCGAGTCATTGTTGCGCGACTTGGAAAAGACCGAACGAGCAAGGTACCGCCATCCCGAGTACAGCGACGGGCAGATAGATGGACTCATGCGGTATTTCAGGTTCGAGACCTACATCGAGCTCTTGGATTTCATGAAAAAGTGCAAGAGCGAGAAGGCCAGCCAATTGCTAATCGATCAATCTCACTAAATTTTGATAGCCAGCTCCTCAATTCGCGTGGAACAGACATCTGCTGTCCCTCTCAATCGCCTTGACCATATCATGAAAAAGATCGCGGGGGCCACCTGGTCCAACGCGAACGAAAAATAGTTGAGCATTATGAGCACAAGTTCAAGCTTACCGCCAGAATAATCCTACTCGCTTTTTCTTGTCATGTCATTACTCGGGCAGATAAACCTAGTCCACAATGTCGGGCGTCTTCGGAGCATCGGTTCAGCTCCACAATTTGTCAAGGGACACACATACGACTATCTTTACCAGCGGTTCGAAAGGCCGCACCATGCTCTTGGCAACAGGTACCGCAACCCGCTTGCACAGGCGTACGACATTGTCCGCAGCTATTGCATCGGCGCCTGCCGGCGGGTGTTCAGCCCTCTTGCCCGGATTGAAATATCGATCAGAATGAGGCCACAGTAGCTCCTCTGATCAGCCAAGCTTTAATACAAAATAGCGTCCTAACCCGCAACTGATGGCGGACCCGGGCACAGGTTTTTTTCGCAGATACAGAAATACAATCCTGCTTAACAGGAACCTGATAATATCAGGAGTTGCGGGTTTTCTTGCCAGCGCTTATACCTCGCACCTTTTCTCGCTTTACAACGACAGCGATCTGGCAAACTCTGTAGTTGCCCTCGCTACAGAATATGCAGTGTACCTACCACTTTTCGCGCTCTTGTTCTATGTTGATAACAGGCACAGGTACGTTGACCCCCAGACTGGCGGCAAAAACCACGGGCAGATCCGGCAGGACGTAAAGAAACTGTTTGCCGCATTCTCTGTTTCAGAAGTAGTATTTTCCATAGCCCGAGTTCTGTCACAGTACGGCTTGCTCCAAGCAAAATTTGAGCCATATGAAGCGTCGATGACAAGCTCGCTCATCGCGTGGGCAATTTTCTTTGTGTCGATAAACCTGATGGCAAGGCTGGTAAGGCTGTTTCAGAAGGTATAGCAATGCGAAACCTGGCGGCAAGACTATTTAGTCGGATTCTGGTATCGGACAACCATGACCTTTGAGTTGGGCAAGAAGGAAAGCTCGCAGGCGCACTTTACCACCGACATTACGGACAAGGATGAGATCGAGGAGATAATGAAAATAACCCCGAGGCTGGAGCAGGGCGAAGTGGTCGTCCTTACCGCCAAGCAGTCCAGGATGAAGCCGGGCGGCTCGAAAATGTCCCCTGACAGCATCTTTGTGACTGACAGGCATCTGATTATCAGGAACCCGTCAATGATGGGAATGCGCGAGAAGATCTGGATAATCGACTACGACAAGATCTCCTCAGTGGACCTGGAAAAGGGCGTCTTCTCTTCAACACTCAAGATATTTGCTTCGGGCTACCACGGGGACATTGACGCAATAGACAAGACAAAGGCCGAGCAGATAGTCACATACACCAAGACCAAGATGGCAGAAGCCAAGAAATCCGTCGCTCAGACCCAAAAGTCCGCCTCTATTGCAGACGAGCTCGGCAAGCTGGTAAAGCTCAAGGAGCAGGGCGCCATCTCTGAGCAAGAGTTCCAGCAGATGAAGCAGGAACTGATGAAAAAGACGGGCTGATCCGCCCTACAGGTTTTTCCTTACCCGGTCAATCAAAGTGCCCGGCCTGATGCAGTCGGGCTCTATGAACTCCACCGCGTCTACAGCTGCATAGTCAGCCAGCACATCAAACTTTTGCGCCTTTGTCAGGTCGTGCCAGCCGAACTTTACAAAAGTGGCACCCCCGCAGTTCGCCTTGAACTTTCTCAGGCTGTCAAGACTTGAAAAAGAGCGGTAAAGCGCATAGTTTATCCGGTCCGCCACCATTTCTACCGGATACGCGACAAATTCATACTTTGCGGAATGCTCGACAAATACTGCGTGAAAAGCAGGGACCTTTTGGGTCTGGCTCTCGGTGACTTTGGTCCAGGCCCTCTCGGCATTGAGCCTGATGTCAAAGATGGGCGCGATTACATGCTGTCTTTTATCGCCAAAGTAGCCTATGCCCAAGAATTCGGAGAACCTGATTATCGGAGCGGCCTGCATCTGGCTATCAACTCCGTTAACGATATATCTTTGTTGGCAGCAGTCGTTATATCTCTGGAAGGTGCATAGCTGGACAATGTTCAGCCGAATCGGGGCCGTCATACTCCTTGTATCGGACATGAAAAAGTCCGCGAAGTTCTACGGGGACGTTCTGGGGATGAAAATGAAGGAAAAGTCCAAGGACTGGATCGAGTTCTCAGAGCAGGGCACTGTGATTGCGCTCCACCCTTCGAGAAAAAAGAGGGTGAAAAAGAGTAACAGCATGCTCGTCGGCTTTAGCGTCAGCGACTTTGACGACATATGCGCCGGCCTGAAAAAGAAAAAGGTGAAATTCTACAAAAAGCCAACGGCGGAGCCATTCGGAAAACACACTATTGTTCAGGATCCCGATGGTCACCTGATATCTATAATGCAGATGCCGCAGGAGGACTCTAGCCAGGTGTCATACTATCACGGCTTTGCGCCGGCCTGATCCCTGAAAAAGACATAGACCGGAATGAGCGGGTGAGCAAGGCCGGCGTCCTGCGCGGTGTTTCTGTTGTAGCAGACCATCACCATCCTGCCAGCAAGAGCGGGCCGCACGTCAGATGTCAGCTCGGAGTCCTTGAGGGGCCCGTAAAGCTCAAAGCTGTGAGCCTGCCTGTAATGCGCGGCGTGCTGCGCAAAGCAGTCCGCGATGACCGCGGGGTCTCCTGCAATCCGGCCAGCGACATTTTTCTTTTCAACTGCCAGTTGCAACTGCCTGTTGATGTATTTGCTCCTGATGTATTCAGAGTGAAGCTTGCCAGAAGAGCTGTTCACATAGATGTCTATCTCGTGGCCGAGCTGCACGGCCGTCTGCTGCGCAAGGGCCCCTACCTCCCTGACCTCGCCTTCATTCCTTATGCCGTTATTCTTCCCGTAGAGGTACATAAGGCACATCAGCTCATCGCGTCCTACGAACGGAAAGTCCAGCCGGCCCGCGATAAAGTCCGAGATCCTCGTGGAAATATCGTCGGGGAGTATCATGGCCAGATACGAGTCGGCGACGATCAAAGGGCAACGACAAAGACATTTATCGTGCCTAATAGTTCTATGCATCTGTTCCATGTCTCAAATCGACGACACCAAAAAGGTGTATCTCATCGTGCACGGCCAAAGGCAGCTCGTAGAAGCCATCAAGGACAAGCTTGCTTTGAGATTCAAGAAGGAGAACATGCAGCCTGCATCGCTTGAGAAGGCCGGGGACGCCGGCGAATATGTCGCCATGATCTGGCCCCCGATGGCTCCGGTAGAGATAGTGGTCAGCGAGATTACGGGAGAGGCCGGAGCAGGGGCGTCAAGGGGAATGGGCGCGTGGGCTTCTGTGGGCCAGAAAGAGCTCTTTCGGCTTCCACTAAAGTGAGGCAGCCCCATTAGCTGATTTGTTTAACACCGTAGTATACTGGTTTGCACACCCGCAATTAATAGCAAATCTATTCAGGGATGGGCATGACCGGTTTTGACAAGAACTGGAGCAACCAGAGCAGAGTTACGGCCAGCGACAAACTCAAAGAGTCGCTGACCCCTCAGGGTCCGCTAAAGCCGCGGATCGAGACTGCCGTCAACAAGCTTCAATTGCAAACGTCAAAGCTAGACACAATGATTACCAAGCTCAACGAGAGGGACGCTTCTCTCTTCCGCAAGGTAGTAGATGCGATGCAGCGACACGACTCTGACAGCGCCAAGGTGCTCAGCAACGAGCTTGCCGAGGTGCGCAAGATATCCAAAACGCTGGGCCAGGCAAGGTTGGCCCTTGAGCAGGTTTCGATGAGGCTTTCAACTGTGCACGAACTCGGAGACGCCATGGTCGCCCTCGGGCCGGCTATGTCGTCGATAAAGAGCCTCAAGCCAGGCCTGCAAAGGTTCGTACCCGGCGCCGACAGCGAGATCAACGGGATGCAGAACCTGTTGAGCGGAATCATGACAGAATCGCTCCAGAGCAACGGTCTTGGTATAGAAGTCAATACCGGCAGCGGCGGCGACATCGACCAGATAATGATGGAGGCTTCAGCCGTGGCAGAGCAGAAAGTGACAGACAAGTTCCCGTCAATCCCTAGTTCCGGGATAAGGATTTCGGACTCGGAGAGCAACCAGCAGTAGTGATAGAAAATGGCGACAAGAACAACCATACTCGCAATATTTGGGGCGGTAGGATTCGCAATAGGGTTCCTAACGTTCCTAGCATCGCCTTCGATAGCAGCGTGGCTGCCAACTATAGTGGTGGATCAGGCCGTAGTCTTTGCCACGATCAGCGGGGCAGCAGGCGCCGGCATCAGCACAACGCTAGTCAGCGTGTGGGCGAGAAGACCGTAAACCCTAACCTTCTTCTTTTTTTCCTTTTGCAGCCTTTCTGTATCCGTGCGTAAAGCCAGAGTCATACACCTTTGAATATTCGTATCTTGCCGGTGAAATCACGTCGCCGACAATGATAAGCGCTGTCTTGATTATCCTTGCTTCCTTGGTTTTTGCCGCAATGTCACCAAGCGTTCCCTTGATTATCTGCTCGTCTTCCCAGGTCGCCCTGTAGACCACGGCAGCAGGCGTCTTTTCCGTGTAGACGCCTCCCTTCAGGAGCTCGGCAACAACGTCCCTAATGAGGTGAACGCTCAGGTAGAAGGCCATAGTTGCGCCGTGTTTTGCGAGCTCGGCAATGCTCTCCCTTGGCGGGACGGGAGTCCGGAGCTCCGCCCTGCTTATGATAAGCGTCTGGGTGACTCCGGGCAGCGTGAGTTCCAGCTTTAGATCTGCCGCTGCGCCCAGGATGGCAGTAACTCCCGGCACTACCTTGCATTCTATACCCTCAGCCTCCAGCTTGTCTATCTGCTCTCGAATAGTGCTAAAGAGGGCCGGGTCGCCGTCATGGAACCTTATGGCCAGCTTGCCATGCTTTGCAGAGTGTGCAAGTATCTCGTAGATCTTTTCCCTGTCGATCAGGGCCGCGTCGTGAAGCTGCGCGTCCTTTCTTGCATACCGCAGTATCTGTGGATTGAGGAGCGATCCAGAGTAGATTATGACATCTGCCGACTCGACAAGCGACTTTGCCTTCAGCGTCATGAGCTCGGGGTCGCCGGGGCCCGATCCGACAAAATAGACCGTCCTATTCTCTGGCATTTTTTTTCGCCACCATTATGGAAAAATATTTTTCGGCGGGGCCTTTCTTGCCCAAGAGCTCGGACAACTTTTTCATTTCGAGTATCTCGCCCCTGTCAGACACGTCCTGCGCTATCGCAATCGTCGCAGCATCCGGAAATCCTGCCTGCCTCAGCGTTTCAATCACGCTGTCAAAGTAGCGCCCGTCTTTCAGGAATATCACGGTATCACATGCAGCGGCGGCCTTTCTCACGCGGTCCAGGTCATAGCATGCAGGCACGACAGCTACGGTCTCGTCCCCTTCGGCAATGCTCAGCAGGGCCTTTGCCGCTATAGCGAACATGGATGCGATCCCGGGCACAATCTCAATGTCGATGTCCTTGTGGTTATTTTTCAATTCGCGGTGGATATAGATCCACGTGCTGTAGAGGGCGGGATCCCCTACAGTCAGGTACACCACCTTCCTGCCCGACCTCACCTCGTTGGCAATTTCCTCCGCGTTTCTCTTCCAACAATCCTTCAGTGATTCCTTGTCCTTGACCATAGGAAAGACGAGGCTCACCTTTCTTGCAGAAATGTCTACATATCTTTCAACGACGGAAAGAGCGATGCTGGGCCTGCCCTCCTTTGATGTCGGCGCAAAGACGACCTCTGCTGCCTTGATGATGTTCATCGCCCGAACTGTGACAAGCTCGGGGTCGCCGGGGCCGCAGCCGACACAGTGCAACTTCATTTACGCGTACCGGCAGATTTTCGCAGCAATTTAAGTCTACTAGGATACTCAACGGTGCCTGACAGGCCTTTGTCGCGCAATGGCAGCTGATGCACAAATTGCGTCACAGTATACGCACGTTTCAACCACTGCCGTGGAGTCGTCCCCTTACTCTTCACCGAAGAGACCCCAAGCTCGAGTACTCCTCAAAACCTATTCAGGGGCAACGCTTGACAGTGATACGGCTATTGTTCCCTGTTCAAACTGCCGCGCCCGCGAGAAAGAACAAGCTTAAGAACAAGTGTTTCTGTATTGCTAAACGTATGGCAAAAGCCAAGGCCAAAAGAAAAGGAAAGAAAAAGGGCAAGCAGGCAAAGCTCTCAAAGCGAAAGAAGGGGAGAAAGGCGGCAAGACCAAAGGCGCGCAAGAGCGCCGCGAAAAAGAAGGCGGCTGCCAGAAAGAAGAAATCGAGCGCTCCAAAGAGAGTTTCATATTCAGAACCAGCTCCAGTAATGGCTCAGGACACTACTCCGGAGGTCACGACGTTTGCAACGGAAATGACGTCTCAGGGAGAGCCCTCGTCATATGGGACCAGTACTGACGAGCCTACATATAGCGAGTACACGGGAAGCGACGACAGCTCCAGCTCGTCGTCGAATTAGAGGGATTTTGCGCCCTCGCCTCTATATGGTAGTAGCCATGCAGAGGCATCCATCAATTTAGTGCATTCATTTTTCATATTCCACGGGCGATTCTGCTGCGAACGCCAATAGCTGCTATTGCTGCGACCATTGTCAGCGCCATGACCAATGCCATCGCAGAAAACTCGGGAACAATGTATGTCCCAATGATCTGCACCTGCCTTGTGTTGCCATCAAATGGTATCGAAAGTGCACGGTTCGCTTCATCCGCCTGCACTTCTTCAAAGCCCGCTGCCTTGCCGTCCCTGAGGACCTGGAATTCGCCCTGCCACGAATCAATGACGCTCCTTGGCAGCTCGACCCAGAGCCTGCCGCCAGCTGACGACGAGGGGGCAAGCGAGATGCTCAGCGTTTTCTGGTCCTTGACTATCGCCATGTCTGTTACCTGACCGCCATCGACGAGATATTGAATCGGATAAGAGATGCCCTGCTCCTCTCCACGGACTTTGACGGGAAAGGAGGAAGTTGTCTCTTCGGCTATCACTGTAAAGCCTATGGTGCCGCTGCTTGAGTCAAGATAGAATCCTTCCCCTTTGAACTCGACGCTGACCTTCCAGTCGCCAATGATTTCCGGCTCTGTTACATCGACATAACTCCCATCGTTTTCAAGGGTAAGGGGCTTTGTCGTCACGTCGCCATTCGGATCAACATATCGCAGCTGCACCACTTCTCCGGGAAAGGGCGGGCTGACTGCTCCCGTAATCACGAGCCTGCCTGACTCCACCACGGTCTTTGCAGAAGAGCTTATTGAAATCGAAGTTTCTATAGTCGTAAGCCGCGATAAAGCGCGCACCCCCGAATACTGGTCCTTGACGATGATGTACTTTTGGCCGCCCGGCGCTGGAACGAATGCAATCCCGTTTATCTGACCGTTTATGGGATGAGTCCAGATGTTGCCTCCTGTTGCCGGATCGAACAGGTACAGCTTTGAATCTATGGACCCGGCTGCAAGCTCGTCGTTACCTTTGTTGGACTGGTCAGCTATCCGCGCTACAGGGTAGAACTTTAGCAGATCATCCCGGCTTCTCTCGTCTCCCAGATCAAACTTCCATTTCTGCTGACCTGTCTTGCCGTCCAGCATGACGAGCGAAAGGTCATCGTCGATCCTCTGCGTTACTGCAATGTACGTCTCTCTAGTCCCTCCTGCTGGAATGTCATAAACCCATGCAGCCGAGTAAAGGGCTGCCCCGTTGTACAGACCATCTCCCAGCTTTACTTCCCAGATAATTCTCGATGCTTGCAGGTCCATGGCGTTTATTCTGGCGTAATCTGGGCCACCCTCGCCGTCAATGAATTCAAAGGCGATGGTGTCATTCTGGCCGTCGCCAGAGATGTCCGGAACTTCGGCAAAGTTCCATATCGCGCCAAAGATACCCGGCTTTGTGTTCCTGGCCTCGATGCCCGTCATGCCGTTTATTATGCGCAGGGACCCCTGGTCATCCATTATAGCAATGTCCTTCTTGCCATCCTTGGTGAAGTCCATCACCGCCACGGGGCTGCTCCCTTTGATGCCCTGCTTTAGGCCGTAAATGTCCTCGCCAAGCACATACTCCCACAGCTTGCTGCCAGTCCTGGCGTTGAACGCGATGGCGGTAATCCTGTCCTTGGTGCAGCTGTCGCCAGAGCCTGCCACAACAACAATGTCCGGCACAGAGTCGCCATTGATGTCAGAGACCGCATGGGCCGAGCGCACGGCCACCGAGCAGGCACTCCCAGGCTTGTAATAGCTCTCTGCAGATTGGTGCCTCCACAGCTGCGCGCCGTTAGTTCCGTCGAGCATGACCACCAGCCTGTCTGCAGTACTGAGCAGCGCATCCGATTTGCCGTCGCCGTTGGCATCAAAGTCCGGCGGAGAGAGCAGCACTTCCCAGGAATGATATTCAATATCGGTAAAATTCCAGAGCTTTTTTCCGGTCACGCCGTCCAGCAGGTAGACAGACCTGTCCTTCGCTGCCACTATGACGTCATTGACGTTGTCCCTCGAGCTGTCCTTTAATGTGGACATGGCAACTATTTCTGCGGACGCGCCGAATTCCCACACCTCGTAGGTAGATGCGTCCTGGCCAAATGCCGGTGTAACGGCCGCCGAGCCGGCCAAGACCGCAGCAAGAAGTACCGCGTATAGTCTCAAATCCGAGTGTAGCGTAGCCCCGCGGGGATATTAGATTTTTCTGCTACTAAACTCTATGCGCAATCCGTTTTTATACGATTGCCATGCTAGGGGATTCTGAACATGGACGATAAGAATGGCGATTTTCCAAAGGACGGCTTTGCAAGGCTTCTAAAGTCGTTTGAAAGTACTGACGATATTGTCAAGCTGACGCGGGCTTTTGGCCTTGCTACAAAGGTGCACAAGGGCCAACTCTTTAACAAGACGGAGCCCTACATGAACCACCCGCTCAGGGTGGCGGCGATTCTGGTGGAGGAGCTCCAGATGCATGACGCCGAGCTTGCAGCAGGAGCTCTCTTGCATGACGCTTCAGATGCGCCTGAGGATGAGCTGAAAGAGCAGGGAGACCGCGTCCTTTCCATAGTGCGCGCCTCAGCCGAACCAAAAGCAAATCACGAAGATAAGGAAAGGGCGCTGGAGGAATATTTTAGCAGGATTTCCCGCGCGTCCAAGGACGCAAGGTACGTCAAGGTGGCAGACAGGCTGGACGGCGTGCGTTTCATGAAAGGGCAGGCCCTCCGCGCAGCCAGGTACAAGGAAGAGACAGAGAAATATGTAGCGCCTCTCGCGCAGGCGACTGACGACCGGCTCGCGTTCAAGCTTTCAGTCGCGCTCTATGAGCTAAAGTGACGATGCTCGCACTTGCCGTCAGGGCCAACTTTGTGCTTTGCCCAGTGGCGTCCGCATCCGATGAGCCTGTGCTCGCTGCATCCGCAGATAGGGCAGTGCCTTATCTTTTCACTTTCTTCCATGGGATGATGTAGGAGCGGCCCATATTTAGGCTACAGCACATACATCATGCCGCCGGAGACTATGGTAACAAATTCCACCCCTGCAAGTTCTTTTACTCTGGCGACTACCGCGTTGAGCCACAGGCTGTCGATTCCCTGGCTCCATATCGTGACCTTTTTGTATTTGCGTTGCGTGCCGTGAAAAAAACCCACGCAATCCTCGACCGTGCTGTTTGAGTATTTCTGGCTGATGTCTTCAACAGCGCCAGTAGCTTCGGCCGGAAGATACAGAATGGTGAGAGTGGGAAATGGAATGGCAGCAGCTGGGGGTGCGGATTCTTCTTCTCCGGCCATTCTTTATCGAATTACCACTCGCGATTATATCTTGATTTCGACCGGCTTTCAATCCGATCACTCGGATCAGTCAGGAGGAAAGAGTTAATTCGCTCCATTTTCGATCCTGTATCGGATGGCTAACAAGATAAAATGCTCGCACATACTGGTTCAGAAACAGAGCGAAGCTCTTGCGGTGGCAGAGCGGATCAAAAAGGGAGAGAGCTTTTCGAACCTGGCAAAGGAGCTTTCCATTGACAAGGGGAGCGGCAAGCGCGGCGGGGACCTTGGATATTTCGGCAGGGGCATGATGGTCAGGCCATTTGAAGAGGCTGCGTTCAAGCTCGAAAAGGGCCAGCTTTCAGAACCTGTCAAGACAGAGTTTGGCTACCACATTATCAAAAGGCTGGACTGATGCCGGTGGACGCGTACCTGGAAGAAGAGCTGTATGATCTGCTGACTTTTTGCATCCAGAATTCAGAGTCTCCGCAAGTCCCGGCCAAGAAACAGAGAGTTCAGGAGATAGGCCGCGAGCTGTTCTCCGATGGGGGAGCCGACGCACTTGAGAACATGTTCTTTTCAATTGAGCACAGGATAAAGGACGAGATCCATAGTGACGCGAGGCGCTATCGGGCCTGGTGGAACGGCATTTCTGAACAGTGGAGATACTGAATCACTTTCTTGCCTTAACCAGCACAAAGACCGCGACCGCTCCCATCATGCCGCCGAGAATGAGCAACACCTGAATCGCGAAATCCGGTATTGCCGGTGCCGGATTGTCCATGGAGACTCTGATTATGTCGATTCCGCCTGCCTTCTCTATGCTGGTGAATCCCGCGATTTCGACCTGCGCGTTTGGCGGAGGAGTTGATATATGTACGTCAAGTGTAGTCGCATCTACGGTCACTCTTGCATCGCCTTCCTTTGGAGGCGGACATCCTTCGCGTATGCTGCATTCGCCAAGCGAATACACAGAGAGTACCTTTGCCCTTCCAATGTCTCCGCTGATTACTCCGCCGGTGCTTGCGAGGGAGAATGTAGGGTCAAAGAGCCAGTGCCACCTCTCCATAGGCATTTCTCCGAATTCTGTAAAGTCCAGAATCGGCTCGGAAATGATGGCATCTGCCTCCGTGTTCATTATCTTGCTGGCGAATTCAGGAAATGTTGCCTGAAGTAGTCCTATCGGCTGGTTGACGTTCACCTGCCCGTGCTCCGCAGACTCGATCATCACGGGTCCGTTGACTACAAACCCCCTCCAGTTGACGTCCATCGGTATCGCATCTGACGCATTCTGGTCGAGCTTGAAGCCGGTGAACGTGGATTCGAGCTCTACCCTGTACGTCAGGCTGACCCTGTCGGCGCCGCCCTTTAGCACGCCGGCGTATGTGATATTTGCTCCTGTAACCCTGGCGGGGCTTTCTGCATCCAGCAGCGCCTTGTTGGCAGCGGCTACAAGCCCGCTGATGCCGCTGGAATTGGTGCCTTTGACTGAAAACTCTACCCTCTCTGTCCTCCCGTTGAACAGATCCGAAATGGCGCTGCCAGGCTCGTATTTTATCTGCACGAATTTCGTGCCGGTGAACGAGCCGGCTGCCCTGTCGTATTCTGGAATGAGTGATGCGTTAATCTGGGCCGCGTGGGCCTGAGAAATCAGTCCGGAAGAAAGTAATGCTGCCACTATTGCAAGCTTGCCTGCGCTGCCAATCACAACTACCATATGTGCTTTCCATGTCTTATTGCTTGTTCTTTGCCCTTCCCGGCACGCGTCTCATGTACTGGTTCACCTTTGGGATATATTTCCAGGACTCTCTTTCAATGAGTGATCATCTTCTATCGCTGGACACGCCTGCTAGACATCGGCGTACATCGAAAATTCGTGCGGGTGCGGCCTGATTGCAAGCTCTACATGCTCTTTTGCTTCGTGTTCCACTATTGTGTCAATGGTCTGGCTGTCAAACACCGGCTTTAGGAATGCGCTGTCGCTTTCCAGCTGCTCGTACGCCTCCCTCAGGCTCGCCGGCAACTGCGTGATCCCGAGCTCGCGCCTCCTCTTTGGAGTCATTTTGAAAATGTCCTCATTAACAGGGTCTCCGATCGACTTCTTTTTCTTCACTCCGTCCAGGCCTGCCGCAAGGATCGCAGCAAATGCAAGGTACGGGTTGCACGACGGGTCAGGCGCCCTAAACTCGATGCGCTTTAGGTGGGCGAACTTGCTGCCCTTGTAGTGCGCCGGTATCCTGATGATGGCAGACCTGTTGCCGGTGCTCCACGCCACATAGACAGGCGCTTCATAGCCTGGCACCAGCCGCCTGTATGAATTTGTAGTCGGGGCCACGATTGCCGCAATTGCATGGGCATGGTCCATTATCCCGCCGCCAAAGTACCGGGCGGTCTGCGACATTTCGGCATAATCATCAGATGAATCGTAAAAGAGGTTCTTGCCTTTGTTCCACAGGCTGACGTTGACGTGCATCCCCGAGCCGTTGTCAAGTGCGATAGGCTTGGGCATCATTGTGGCAATCATGTTGTGCTTTTTGGCAATGTTCTTTACGATATACTTGTAGCTCTGCACAGAGTCGCCGGCGTTTACCAGGCTGTCGTACCTTATGTCTATCTCGCACTGGCCGGCAGTCGCTACCTCGTGGTGGTGGGCGTCGCAGACGATCCCAAAGTTGTTGGTGAGCACGTCGACGCATTCATTGCGATATTCCATCAGGGTATCTCCGGGGGCGCTGGGGAGGTAGCCTTCCTTGAGCCTCAGCGCGTATCCGACGCTGTCAGTTGACCACGGGGCCTCCTTTGACGCGATGTGATAGCTCTGGCCCTGATACGGAGTCATTGTGTTTACTTCAAGCTTGTCAAAAACAAAGAATTCCACTTCAGGTCCCCAGTACGAAGTGTCAAAGCCCTGGTCGGAGACATATTTTTCAGCCTTTTTTGCCAGGCCCCTTGGATCCCGGGGGAACGTTTCGCGCTTGCTCCCGCCGCTCAGGATGTCGCATATGAGTCTTGCAGTGGGCGCGCCTATCCATGGCACCGTCGCGTAGGTCGACGGGTCGGGCCTTATGATGAGATCCGATTCGTGGATCTCTGTGAAGCCGCGTATGGAAGAGCCGTCGAGCTTTGGCAGGCCGTCGGTAAAATCCTCGATGCGGAACATCCTAGAGTCCATCGTTGTATGATGAAACCTCCCGAACAGCCCGGTGAACTGCAGGTCTAGGAACTTTATGTTGTCTTTTTTGAGCCTCTGCATCACAGCTTCGGCGGTAAATGTTAAAGGCGAGATCCTGCCGTCAATCAATTTATAAGGCAACCAGAATACCTCAAGTGTAGGACACCGGAATCCTATAATTTAAGGATTCTCTGATAAAAATGTCGGGTCAACAAAATAGCAGCGAGGCCGCTGCCGGGGTATCCGGCAACTTTGCGCTAAAGGACGTTTACGGGCTTTTGCGAAAAGAAATCGAAAGCGATTCTCTTCAGGCGATAGCGCCGGACACTTTTCAGAAAATTGCCACTGCACTCGGCAGCCTGAAGGGACAAGGGTACGAGGGGATCGAAGCTCAGGTCAGGGACCGCATGGTCGATCTGCTGGCAACTTCGGCGCGCTTGCTGATGGAGTCAAGGCTGCACAAGATGCACTCGGGTGGCGAGCGGCTTGACTATTCAAAGCTCACAGACGAGGAAAAATACGTGCTTGATGGGAGGCGCGAGTCGGAGAGCAGAGCGGCCGAAGTCATTGCAGCAACGGTCAAGGGCAGGGTGAAGGTACTTGAATCGATCTCTGTAAAGGTACGCTCGCGGCAAATAGTGGTCAGGTTCCTGCTGCCGATGGAGTCTTTTGTCGGAGTTGACGCAAACAAGTACGGACCATTCCAGCGCGAGGACATCGCGTCTCTTCCATTTGAGAATGCGCGGTCAATAATAGAGGGAGGAATCGCCGTCCAAATTCATGTCCAGACATGAGTGGCCGAAAGTCACGATAAAACTATTATTTGGCGCCGCGATATCCGTAAGCGTCGATGGTTCATATCGGCATTGATATCGACCAGTTCATCCTGCTGACTATTTATCCCGCAGCTGCCATTTTTGGTGTAGGCTATCTGGCCAAGAAAACCAGGATGCGGCCCGTTCTTTCATACCTGATTCAGGCTGTAGCTTGCTTTGTATTTGCAGCGGTCTATCTGGTGGCAATTGCCAACGGTGGAGCACAAGGACTTGCAATAGTCCTCGCAATGTTTGGCGTCGTACTTTTGTTCATGGCGAGAAAACAGAACTTGCAAAAACAGGAACAGAGCATCTAGAGCCTGGCGTTTAGCATCTTGTTGGCAAGCTCGATCCTGCTGTCCATAAGACCTTCGATCCAGTCGTGGAACTCGCGCTCGGCGACTTCATAGGTGCAGCTGGTCTTGCTCATGAATTTCTGGATAAATTTGGCTTTGGTTGACAGGTAATTGAGCTCGTCATTGTCCTCGAGGCTCACGGTCATTCCACGACTCTAGCAGCACAGGTAGTATACTTAAGCTTTGTTCATTTGACAAAGACATATTACTACAGTGCCATCATTTTCCCGTGAGAATGATAAAGGGCAAGGTGGCGATTGTCACAGGGGCCAGCAGTGGAATAGGATATGCCACGTCAGTCGCGCTGTCAAGGGCAGGTGCTAGAGTGGCCGCCGGTGCAAGGCGCACGGACAAGCTTCAGTTGCTTGAAAAAGAGATCACCGGAAATGGCGGAGAAATTCTGTGTCAAAGTCTGGACGTCGCAAAGAAAGCCGAATGCGATTCGTTTGTTGATGCTGTCGTGAAAAAATGGGGCACAGTAGATATTCTTGTCAACAACGCCGGCTTGATGCCGCTGAGCTTTTTCAAGAGCCTCAAGGTAGACGAATGGGACCGGATGATTGACGTAAATATCAAGGGGGTTCTCTACTGTACCGCTGCCGCTGTTCCGCATATGATCAACAAGAAATCCGGCCACATCGTGAACATCTCCTCTGTTGCCGGCAGAGTGGTCTTTCCTGCTGGCAGCGTCTATTGCGCGACAAAGCACGCCGTAGCCGCGTTTAGCGAAGGCCTCAGGCAGGAGCTGAGCGCGCGGGCAAACATCAGGGTTACCTGCATAGAGCCCGGAGTTGTCGCGACAGAGCTGACAAACACCATAACCGAAAAGTCGTTAGAGAAATATGTTGAATCGTCGAAGCAGATGGAGGCGCTCCAGGCCGAGGACATTGCCAACGCCATAGTCTATGCTCTCGATTCTCCGGCGCACGTGAATGTTAATGAAATATTGATGAGGCCAACGACGCAGGAACGCTAGGATGGGTTCCACTCGTCTGGGGAGTATCTCGGGGACTCGTCACAAGTGAGCAAGCGATAAGACTATCGAGCAGCACACCACTTTTAGTGCCACCTGCTTGGATGATGACCGCCGTCACTTTCAGCGGAATGGTCATCATCGCGCTCCTGTTCGAATCGTATACCTTTTATCTCTACACAATAGGCGAGCCATCATTTTTTACTTTCTCGGGAGCTCGGTTGTGGGTTTTTCTGGCGATTGAGCAGCTAGTTGGATTCATTGTGGGCAGATCGCTCTCTCGAGTGGAACTGCGATTGCAGGCAGCCATGTTCTCGATAGCTGTAGCAGGTTTGATCGTATTGCTCTACCATTACTGCGATGACCGGCAGTGCTACTATGCAGGTCCTGATGGATTCGGCGCCATCCGAATGGGAATTCTCCTTTTCTGCGCCACAATTGTTGGTGTGTGTATGGGCGACCGATCGAGGAAGACACCAAGGATTTCAAGAAAGGACTTTGAGGCAGTGCTGTTTGGCACAACAACCGCACTATTCGCAGGGTATTATCCCATGGCGCTGCTATTTGGAATCTTTATGCCAAGTGAAATTGGATTGACGATCTTGGTCCTTGCATCAACCCTGCCATTCTTTTTCTCTGGGATCATCACTTACCTTTTCTCGGGCCAGGCAAAGAAGCCTGGAATTATCTCAGCAGCAGCCGCTTGGGCAGTCCTGTCCGCGCTTTTTGGAGTCCTCCGCCCAGAATCCCTATCGTTGCTGGTAATTGTCCTTGCAGCTGGCATATTGTCTGCAATTCTGGGTGTAGTGGCAGCAGCCCAGCTGATGTCTCGGGCAGGGAAAGAAATTTCTACCACGATCATTTTTGCATCAATTGTAGTATCATTCGTAATAGGGTCAACCCATCCATTCCTTGACGCTCCCATGAACATGTCTCTGGACGGGAGGGACGGACCGATCGCCGCGCCTACCTATTTTGCCGGGGCATATCATCAGTCGGACAAATACTTTGCCACAAAAAGGATCGAAGCAGAGATCAGCTTTGAACGACCCGACAATAGAGGAACAGAATTTTTATTTGCAGGCATTGGAGCGCAGTCTCCGAACTGCTGCAAAGATGGTCTTGACTATGCGTATCGTGCAGAGATCCTGTTATCAGATTCGGGAGTCTCGCTAGTCGCGAGGGCTTGGCAGACGTGTGACATGAACGTCGCCTGCTCGGGTTTCCCCTGGATATCGACAATGCATCAAGCCACAGTCCCTCTGGCTGACGATTCGGTGTCAAGCGGGATCATGCTTGCTATGGAGTGGCAGCAGGATGGACGGACAGTGAATTGGTATTACCGGAATGGCGCCGGTAACTGGACAGAATACAGCTCATTTCTAACGCCGGACATAGAGAATCCATACTTTAACCTGGGCGTCATCGACGTTGGCAATCCATTCTGGAATCCGGTCACGGGTAAGGCCTTCTTTTTCCAGGCAGGCGTATCGCGTCAAGACCAGATGCCACTTAAGGATCATGTGGTGACAATCAAGTGTCCGGCATATTACGACAATCAGGGCGTCAGGCATTGCGCCGAAATGCATCCGATCATGTCTGGCAACTCGCACTGGAAGGTCTTATGGAAGTGGGGATTGCACGATCAAAACAGCGAAGTAGCAATTCAGGGATCTGAGGTCAGAATAAGACTGGAATGACTCGTTCTAATCGAGCACTTCGGAGTGCCGGCGCATCCCATGAGTCTTGATATATCTCAACAATTCATCGTGGTCTTCAACCTTGTAGTATCGCTTCATGCGCTCAAGTGTCGCGTCGTCGTAAAGTGGATATGGTTCATCCTTTGCAGAAACTATTTTTTCCTTCGGCACCAAGTCTATAAAAAACATACATGCCTAAAAAGTTTTTACCTGACGCTTCCATCCCTCCGGCGTGGGTAAGCGAATTCTAATTCTAGGCGCAGGATTTGGCGGCCTTACAGCAGCCAACGTTCTGAGAAAGAACATCAGTCCGGATCATCGGGTCATAGTTGTGGACAAGAAAAACTGGTTCATGATGGGACTGGTAAAGCTGTGGGTTCTCGAGGGAACTAGAAAACTCGAGGAATCCCAGATCCCGCTTGACCGGCTTAACGCCAAAGGGATAGAGTATCTCAATGATGAGATAATAAAGATAGACACCGAATCAAAGAGGGTTCAGACAAGAGATCATGGCTGGATAGAGTACGACTACCTGATAGTTGCGCTTGGTGCCGAGCTAGCGCCGGAAAAAGTTCCCGGCTTTGTGGGAACCGGATACAACCTTTACGATCCGCGGCAGGTGCCCAAGCTCAGGGAAGCACTTCTTTCATTAACGGGCGGCAGGGTCGCAATAGCCATAATGGGAATGCCATACAAATGTCCTCCCGCGCCATTCGAGGCATCAATCATAATCAGCAACCTGCTGGCAAAGTCCGGTGCGCGGGATTCGGTGGAGATCGATCTGTACTCGCCGGCACCAATTGCGCTGCCAGTCGCAGGCGCCCAGATAAGCGCGGGCGTGACAGACATTATTTCAAAGCACGGAATCGGTTTCCATCCTCTACACAAGGTGCGCTCAGTTTCAGAAAAAGAGCTGGCATTTGAGCACGGCGCAAAGCAAAGCTTTGACGTGCTTGTCGGTATCCCGCCGCACAAGGTACCAGAAGTAGTCAGGAACTCGGGTCTGACTGCCGGAGGCGACTGGGTTGCAGTAGACAAGCAGACCCTTAGGACCTCAGCGGAGAACGTATTTGCAGTTGGCGACGTGACTGAAATCAAGTTGGCTGCATCGGCAGTGCCCAAGGCAGGCATTTTCGCGGAAGAACAGGCAAAAGTCGTTGCCCAGCAGATAATCGACGAGATAATTGGCAAGCCTGCGATCACGACTTTCGCAGGACAGGGTTATTGCTTCATGGAAGTGGGCAGCCGGCAGGCCGGCCTTCTGGAAGCAGACTTTTACAATCCAGCGGGGCCTGTCCTCAAGCTGGAGGCGCCGTCAGAGCAGAACTATGAGAAAAAGCAGGATTTTGAAAGGACAAGGGTAAAAGAATGGCTATTCTAGCCTCTCCTTTCCTGTTTAGACATTGTGTAAAAGCCGTGGGCGGAGATCAGAAATGCTGCAAGCGACATCTTTGTCGCAAACACCAGGTTCCAGGGAGTCTTTGGGCTTGGATATGGAACATTAATCCCATCAAAGTCTATTATGCCCTTTAGCGCGTCCGCAGTGATAAGCGAGTTCCAGACGATAAAGTTGTAGACGAATTCATAGAGCGACACTATTGCAATCACAAGTACTATTAGCTGAAGCACCGCCTTGAGCCACTTTGGGATCCCAACCACCTTGTCCCCCCCGATCCTCACTACGCAGTACCAGCCTACCACGGACACTATCATCAGGTACGTCACCAGCTTTGCAAAGCCGGGGAACGGAAACTCGGTCTCTACGAGGACTTCACCTATTACTATCCTGCCTGTCTGCAGGTACTCGGTGACGCTGACATAGATGGCGTAGAATGAAATGGCCGCCATCACAAAAGCGCAAATGTAAAAGATCCCAAGGAATATCCTACGCTCTTTCAGGTCGCCCTTTTCTACCGCCGTGCGCATATAACGTATGGATCTGGGAACCAGATATATGATTTACTTTAATAGTGATAGCATTTTGTCCGCAGGCAGCGTGTTCAGAACATCGTCCGCTGTTGCCCAGCCCCGCCTTGCCTGGGCTATCCCAAAGGTAAGGTAAGCGAAATGAACCGGATGGTGCGCGTCGGAATCTATCACCAGTTTCACACCCTTTCTCAGTGCCATCCTTACATGATCGTCCCTGAGGTCCAGCCTGTCGTAATGCGCGTCTATTTCAAGCACGGTGCCCGTGTCCTGAGCTACGTCTATTACCTTCTCAATGTCCACCGGATATCCTTCCCGTTTGTTTATGAGCCTGCCAGTAGGGTGAAAGAGGATGTCCACGCTCGGATTTCTTGCCGCATTTACAAGCCTTGCCGTCTGCGTTTCAATCGGAAGCGAAAATTGAGAGTGTATCGCCGCTCCGACCAAGTCCAGCCTGTCAAGGACATTGCTGGAAATGTCAAGCGAGCCGTCTTTCATTATATTCACCTCAGCCGACGAAAGAATACGAAAACCCAGCGTATCACTTAGCGCTGCTATCTGCTCCGCCTGCTCCAGCAGCTCATCTTCGTCAAGGCCGCCTGCCATGGCAAGGCTCTTTGTATGGTCGGTGATGGCAATATAGTCAAGGCCAAATTCCTTGGCGGCCCTTGCCATCTCTTCAATGGTTGCCGTGCCATCGCTTCTATCGCTGTGGACCTGCAGGTCGCCCTTCAGGCTTCCATATTCTATCAGCTTGGGAACCTTGTTCTTCCGCGCCATCTCCAATTCCCCATGATTCTCGCGCATTTCCGGAGGTATCCACTGCAATCCAATAGAGCTGTACACCTGTTCTTCCGTCTCGCCTGCGACCTGTTTATCGCCCCGGAAAACGCCCCATTCGTTCAGCCTGAGCCCACTGGCCATCGCTATCTTGCGTAGCTCGACAGAGTGGTCCTTGCTGCCGGTAAAGTACTGGAGAGCCGATCCCCAGCTCTCCTGCGGGACTACCAGCAGATCCGCGTCGATTCCTCCAGCGAGACGGACAAACGCCTTGGCTGGCCCGCGCGCTAGCACTTCCTCGACCTCTGGCATGTTCACGAAAATGTCCATCACACTCTCCGGGCTGGCAGCGGATACAATATAGTCAATGTCGCCTATTGTCTCGCGCATCCTCCGGACAGAGCCAGCAGCTATCGCGTTCCTAACACCCTTTGCCTGCCGCAGTCGCGATTCAATCTGTTTTATCAGCGGATAGACCTCGCCAAGTATTCTCCTGCCCTTTCCTCCCCTAGCAAACTCTATCCTCTTCAGGATCTCTTTCACTTTTTTTTCAGTAAACCCCGGCACGCTTTTCAGCTGGCCGCCAGCCGCCGCCTTTTCCAGCTCTGCCAGGTTCTTTATCGCAAGCTTTTCATACAGCACCTTGATGGTCTTGGGGCCGATCCCCTCGATGCCTGCGAGCTCGCCGACTTGAACTGGTATTTTCATCTTCATCTCCTCGAGCTGGCTTATCCTTCCGGATTTGATGAATTCCTCCACCTTTAACGCAATAGCATTGCCAATAGATGGAATCTCTAGCAGCCTGCCTATGCCCCCGCTGTCATAGAGTGCGCTCACGCTTTCCGGCATGCTTTCAATCGTGTCGGCAGCCCTGTAGTATGCCCGGGTCCGGAACTGCGAATTCTTGCCGCCTTCGACGTCTGTAAGGAAGCCGAGCTCGCGCATCGCCCTGGCAATCTCTGAATTCCTTGCTGGCAACCTCAATTACCAGGCACACGCGGTTCTTAACGTTTATGAACGGGTAAGGCGCAGTGCCATCCACTGTTACTGCACTAAGAGAACGGTGATGATGACCGCTTTCTAGCTCTGAGCCGTTCTTTTTCACGCTTTCTGCGCGCTTTTGATAAATCAAATCCTCTTATGATAACGCAGCAGGGAGGCTGAGCAGCGTTAATCATTCAACCAGAACCTATCATGTTTGCAATGGAACCGTTCGAAATGATCGCATGGATCGCGCTCGGGTTCGTGCCAACGTTTGGCGCGATGGAAGCCGCATGGAGAATCGGCAAGCGCAGGCTGGCGCCGATGGAGGTCAAGATCCGGTTTTGAGTCTTGACCTCTATTTGATCGCTGGCGTGGCTGCAGTGGCTGTTGTCGCGGGGCTCATGGGGCTTCGCCTCGCAAGGGACGAACACGCCCTTCACCGCAAAAAAATGCTGATCCCGAAATAGCAACTTTTGCCGGTGCGGCACTAAAATTCACTAGGGGCGCCGCAAAAATTTGTTGACCGCAAGGAACTACCCCCTATGTTGGCAAGTTGGAACGATACGGTTGCAGGTATTCGAAATTCACAAGTACAGGAATGAGTCCTTTATGTACATCGTCGCCCGGACCAACAAGCACTCTGAAGAGTATGTCAGGGGCGATGTAGACAGAATGAACGGCATGCTGACGCCGGAGATGAGATCAGATGGCATTCGCTATGCCTTTGCCTTGGGCACCATCGACAGCCTCAACAAAAAGACCGGAGAGCGGTCAAGGAAAAAGGACAAGCAGAGCGAATCTATCAGCGGCGCGCTACTTACCTGACTAGCACGGCAACACAATTTTTATAGCAATTGTAGTTGAACTGTCCTGATGCAGAGGCCGGACTGGGATACCTATTTCATGCTACAGGCAGAGATAGCCAAGCTCCGATCGAACTGCCTCACTAGACACATAGGCGCGGTCATTGTGAAGGAAAACAGGCAGATAGCCACAGGCTATAATGGGACTCCGCCGGGGATAAAGAACTGCTTCGATGGAGGCTGTCCCAGGTGCATGGCCAGAACCAGGGGTGAAGTAAAGTCAGGTGAAGGACTTGACAGGTGCCTATGCACGCACGCCGAGGCAAACGCGATAATGCAGTGCGCCCTCTTTGGCAATGCCGGGAGCACGCGGGGCGCTACGCTATATTCGACTTTTGCGCCATGCATCGAATGCAGCAAGATGGCGATAAGCGTGGGAATAAAAAGAATAGTAATGCTCGCAGACTATCCCGAGGATGGGACGCAGCTTTTGAAGGAGGCAAATATCGATCTGGTCAGGCTGAATCCCGGGCTGCTAAAGCCCTGGCTCGCAGTCATTACCGCTGATCCAGAGTCCTCCGCAAAGGCAGTGAACTAGTTGGACGTCAAGATCACCCAGTTCAACGTGCAGCTCTATTTTCGAGAACCCGTTCTGAACACCGACAAGCTTGATAGCGCGTTCAGTGAATCAGACGGGTTTTTGGCGAACAGGATTGCAGAGGACTATGCAGGCCATCCGATGCAAGACACCGCGTCTTTTTCAAGGCAGGGCTTTCGGATAGCTCCAGTTCAGTCAAACGTCCTGCCGTTTCGCATACTGCAGGTGATGAGCTTTCCCAATGCGCTGCAGAGTCCCGACTCTGAAACTGTGGCATGCCTCCGTTTCGTGGCGGAGTCGCTCAAGCAGCAGCTCGGTGTCAACATCGACGATGACATCTATGCAGTCCGTGTCGTCTACCATTCAATTGTCACCGGCAGCCATGATGTCCAAAGAATGCTGTCAAAAATATCAAGAATAGATCACATACCGTCAATTGCGGAAAGGTATGTGGGGCACAAGAACCCCATGGATGCAATCCAGCTCACTTCAAGGACAGGAAGCGAGCTGTCACAGGATTTTTGGAATGACATCAGGGTGAGCCAGTTCAGCACCAATTCCTACGTCGTTACGATATTTCACGAGACCAGATCGCTTCCAGCCGCGCTTGAATTCATTGGTAAGGTCAAAGAGTTCGTTGGCACATTGATGCAGGAAATGGAAGCCGCGGCAGTTGCAGAATCGCAGCCTTGATAATCAGACAGGCAAGGGCCTCGGACAGGGACCCAATCCTCAAATTTTGCACAAACACTTTCACCTGGGGTGACTATATCGACCAGGTATGGGATTTCTGGCTAAAGGACAGACACGGCCGGCTGCTGGTCGCCGAGGCCGGCGGCAAGAAAAGGATTGGAATGGCACACGTCGCCCTCTGCCCTGACGGGGAAAGAATCTGGCTCGAAGGAATAAGGGTCCATCCAGACTATCGCCGCTCCCAGGTCGCCTCGGCCCTCATTGATTCAATGACCGAGTTCGGACACCTAAACGCCGCCAGCCAGGCGTCTGCAATTGTGGCCCTGGACAACCTGGCATCGCAGAGGATGATGGAGAAGAGTGGCTTTGCGGTAATATCGCGGTGGGCATATTACGGCACGGATGAAATGCGCAAGATGCCGGGATCGCGCGCCAGGTTTGCCACTGCTAGTGACAGCCGGTCGATCTGGAACTATCTCTTATCCTCGAGAATTTACAGGCTCTCTGCGGGAATGCATGTAAAGTCCTGGCACTGGTATCCGCTTGACCACAATGCGCTAAAAGACCTTGTCAGGAAACGGCGGGTAATAGTGGCAGGCGAACCGGTAAAAGGCATCGCAATAATCAATCCGAGTGGCTACTGGAAAAGAAAAGGTGTCCTGCAGGTGGTATATCTGGACTCTTATTCCACAGGAATACTCCGATGTCTGGTGTCCTTTGTCGCAAATATTTACGCGGGTGGCAGCTTCCAGCGATTTCAGGTTCTTTGTCAGCAGAGCAACAACATGATGTCAGTTCTGGAGGAATTCAGGATGCAAGAGTCGGAACAGTTTCTGCTCTACAATAAAGTTTTTACGCCCAGAGCCCAGCCCTGACATTTGTTGGAAAGCCGGTACCTCCAGATGGGTGACATCAGGGTGCGATATCTGGACCGTGGCACCGGCGAGACCGCAATTCTGGTTCACGGCCTGGGAGGCTCGATAGAGAGCTGGGCCAATAACATTGATGGGCTCTCTAGAGAGATAAGGGTCGTCGCTTTGGACCTGCCCGGCTTTGGCCAGAGCGACAAACCAAAGATGAACTATACGATCAAGTTCTATAGAGATTTCCTGGCATCTTTTATTGAGCAGCTGGAACTGCGCGCTACTCTGGTGGGATCGTCTCTTGGTGGCCAAATAGCGGCGGAACTTGCTATCTCCAGGCCAGACCTCGTTCAGAGGCTTGTGCTCATAAGCCCGGCCGGCGCCCTGCCGGCTTCTTTCAAGGGTAGCCCCGCCCTAAGACAGTATGTCAAGGTGATAAAAGCCAGGTCATTGGAGCAGGTAAAACAGGCCCTTTTCGCGGTCGACGGCAAGCCGGTAGATGACGCCTACGCGCGGATGGTCTTTGAGAGGCTTTCAGCGCCGGGCGCCGGCGACGCATTTCTGTCCGCCCTCATGGGAAGTGCCCGGGCGACCCGGCTTAATAGCCGCCTTCACAAAATCAAGGCGGCTACCCTGCTTCTCTGGGGAAAAGAGGACGCCATGATACCGATCAAGTTCATAGATCCATTTGTGAAAATGAAGAATTGCCGGATAATCATGCTGGAAGGCATCGGGCACAGGCCGCATGTGGAAAAGCCCGCCCTGTTTAACCGCCTAGTCACCGACTTTATGCACTAGCGGAGTTCTCTTTCCAACCTGTCAATCTTTTGCCAGAGCTCCAGGTTCTTTGACTTGAACTTGTCTATCTCTTCTCTCATCTGGGCAACTTCTCTGGGTTTTCTGATAGCATCCTTTATCAGGTTGATGCATTCTTCGGCGACCCTTCTGACCCTGTGGTCCAGGTCGTGTTCTGCTACCCACGTCAGGTCGGCTATCGACTTGCCTGCTTCTGCGTCAGCGTACGCCCTGCACGCGTTAATGCGCACTCTAAACCACTGATCAGTAAGTAGAGTTTTCAGATGATCCGAAACAGCCATGTCGCTGTCAACAAACTTGCCAAGAGCAAGAGTGGCAGCCTCTCTTACCCTGTGGTGGTTGCCAGCCCTGCTCTTCTCGATCAGAAAGGCTGCGATGTCCCTGTCGCCGCCAAATTCCTTGAGGCCGGCGATCGCTCCCTGCGCGACAATGTTCTGAAAAGTAGTGGTCTCTGACGCCCGCTTTAGAATGGCTACTGCCTTGCTACTCTTGGTCTTGCCGATCGCAGTTGCCGCCTCTGACCTTACGAAATAACTTTCGTCGTCCTGCAGGACCGGCCTCAGGAGCTCCAGCGACTCGTCCTTCTTGAATTCGCCGATCGCACGAATGACCGCGCGCCTTGCCTTTGGATGCTTGATCCGCATGCACTTTTTCAGCGATTCATACGAGTACTGCGTCTTGATCGCGCCCAGCGACTTTGCCGCCTCTGCGCTGACGCCCCAGAACTTGTCACGCAAGACGGCATCGCGCAGCGCGTCTATTACTACCTCTGACGAGTTATCCTTCAGGGCTCGCGCCGCTTCCACCCGCTCGACTACGGTCTGGCCGTTTGCCAGCTGCTGCACGAGCATTTCCTTTGGCGCCTTGATCGATATCATCTTTAGAATCTTGAATTGCGGATCTATAGAGAACCATTCAACCTGCCTATCAATAGGGATCTGGAACAGGCTTTCCTTCTCTGATATCCTGAATGAATGCGACTTTTCGCCCTTTTCAAAGACCAGCTTGACATCAATAGGGAAATCAAAGGGTTCCCCGGGCTGGGTCTGCTCTATCCTGATCTTGGCCACCTTCGCATCAGCGGAAAATTCGACCTTTAGCACGGGATGGCCTTCCCGGAAAACCCACTGGTCAAAGAACTGCTGAAGGCTCTTGCCCGTTTCAAGCTCGAAGACCTTTCTCAGGTCGTCGGTGTCCGCAGTGCTATTGGCAAAGCGCAGCAGGTACGTCCGGAGCGACCTCTTGAAATAATTGTCGCCGACTCGGTGCCGGAGCATGTGAAGCACGCAGCCCCCTTTTTCATAGGTATGCCTGTCGAACAGGTTGTCAGGGTGCTTGTATACCTTGGTCACAATGGGCCGCATGTACCTCGCTCCCGCTTCTTCGAAATAGTCGTCGGCCATTCGCATGATGTAATACTGGAACTCGTCTCTGCCCCTGCTGGACTCCCAGTAGAGAGACTCGCAATACGTTGCAAACCCTTCGTTGAGCCAGACGTGCTGCCAGTCCCTACAGGTCACGAAATCGCCGAACCACTGGTGCGCCAGCTCGTGCGAAACCAGATGATCGCTTGTAAAATCAAGGTGGGCTTTCTTGTCATGGAGCGTGTCCATGGTCAGTGTCGTGCAACTGGCGTTTTCCATGCCGCCGTACACAAAATCCTGGACGGTAACTTGCGCATACTTTTCGTACGGATACTTTGTGCCGAAATAACCCTCAAAGAATTTTATCATTTCAGGCGTGCGTTCAAAAGACCTCGCAGCGTCCTGCGCCCTCTCGGATGGAACGTAGTACTGCAGCAGCTCGCCATGCTTTGTCTGCGAATAGTTCCCGACCACGACTGACGTCAGGTACGCGGGATGAGGATTGGTCTCTGACCAGTGATAGATCTGCTTCTTGTTCTTTTGATCCAGTTTCACAAGCCTGCCGTTAGAGATCGCCGTGAACCCCGATGGAACGGTTATCGAAATTTCAGATGTAAATTTCACCTGGGGATGATCCACACACGGGAACCAGTACTTTGACTCGGTACTCTCGCCCTGGGTCCATGCCTCGAGCCGCTTGTCGGGATAATGCTTGTCTGGGCCGACAAAATAAAAACCCTTGCGCGGCTTTGCGGAATATGAAATATCAATCTTGATCCTGCTTTGTTCTTTGAACACCCTGCCCAGCTTTATCACCAGCTTGTTGTCGATTGCACGAAAGTCAAGCCTTCCTGAGGCAGAGACCGACTTTATCTGGAGTTCAGCTGCGTCCAGTTCGATGGTGTCGGTGTCCTGGAGGGCCGTGATATCAAGACGCTGTTCGCACTGGATGCTCTTCTTGTGCAAGTCAGGCTCCAGGTCCATCCGGATGTGGCTTATTGTGAACAGGAGCGACGGAGCGTAGTGCGGCCGGCTGCCGGGAAGTTCGAACTTTTTCCCGTCGCTATCGCCCTCTATAGGCATGTATGGCAGATACTCGAATCCATTGACAACATAAAGCTTCGGTCATGGTCGCACCTCATCCTCGCCGACACACGAATTATCGCTAGTGATATCTTTGAGAAGGCGATGTCACCAGCTTTCCTCGAGGCACGAGGGGTTCTCCAGGCCGGAAAGGTCCTGCCCCGAAACTTTGTCACCTGCAACCTTGGCCCTGACCAGCCGCCTCACCAGCTTGCCGGTCTTTGTCCTTGGCAGGTCAGGCACTATTCTGACCTCCTCGGGACGGGCGAATCTCCCGATCGATTCCTCCACTTTTCTTGCAATCTCTGCATTCAGAGCATCGTCTGCTTTGTACCCGTCCTTGATCACAGCGCAGACCACTACCACTTCTCCCTTGAGCTCCTGCGGCCTGCCTATCGCCACGGCTTCTGCAACAGCCGGATGTGACGTCGCGGCTGCTTCGACTTCTGCTGTTCCTATCCTGTGTCCTGAAACCTTGATCACGTCATCAGTGCGCCCGCGCATGTACCAGAGGCCGTGCGAGTCAACAAACACCAGATCTCCATGATACCATACATCATGGAATCTGGACCAGTAAACATCGATGAATCTTTCAGGATTGTTCAACAGCCCTCTTGTCATGGATGGCCAGGGCTTTTTGATGACAAGATATCCTTCGCCGTTTCTGACACTTTTGCCCGAGTCGTCAAAAACATCGGCGTCAAATCCGGGCACGGGACAGCCTACGGTGCACGGCGTCAGCTCCATGACAGGAAGGGCGCTCAAGATTGCTCCTCCGATTTCGGTTCCGCCGGAGAGGTTTATGACAGGGCAGCGCTTTTTGCCGACCTCTCCAAAGTACCATTCCCATGCTTCGCTGTTTATAGGCTCGCCAGTGGCAGCCAGGATCCTCAGCGAAGAGAAATCATAATTACGAGTCTGGACGCCGCTTTTCATGAAAAGCCTTATTGCAGTCGGCGCGGCGCCAAAGATGCTGACCCTATGTTCCTGGATCAGGCTGCACCATGCATCCTGTGAGGGATAGTCAAGCGCATCCTCGTAGACAAGCGAAGTCCCGCCAATTATGGCGCTCCCATAAAGTACCCACACCTGGCCGGTAATCCAACCAATGTCAGCATACCAGAACAGCACGTCATCAGGCTTCATGTCCACCAGGTAGGCAGCCTGCTGCGCCGCTACGAGCGTAAAGCCGCCATGGACCTGCAAGGTCCCCTTTGCTTTGCCAGTGGTCCCGGAGGTATAGAGAATAAAGAGCGGATCTTCAGAGTCCATTACTGCTGTTCCGGCCCTGCTGCCGGACTTTGTGAAATCGTGATAATTGATCGCCCTGCCAGAACCTTGGCCCGTAGTGACTATCCTGGAAATCGTTGTTCCTTCTACTGCCCTGGCCCACTGGCTCTTGAGATCGATATCCTTTCCGCGGCGGCGGGCGGTATCTGAAGTGATGAGCAATTTTGCTCTGGAATCGACCAGCCTTGAGTGCAGCGCCTGGGCGCTAAAGCCTGAAAAAATAGTGTTGTGGACGGCTCCTATTTTTGAGCAGGCAAAACTTGCGTAAAAGGCCTCTTCGCTCGGGGGCAGGTAGATGCCCACTGCGTCGCCCCTGCCGATGCCTGAATCGGCCAGTGCCCCCGCCAGCTTGCTCGCCTGCGCGTCCAGCTCGCCATAGGTCACCTTCCTTGAGCCGCTTTCATTCGCAAAAATATACGC
>DATBMW010000007.1:0-13446 GCA_036554645.1 Nitrososphaera sp. | reverse complement strand
GGATCGCCCATTTTTGTGTGCTTTTCAAGTGCGGCGGGGGAACCCTTTAACGTGTCAGACCATGGAATGCAACCTGGCAACAACTGTCGATTTCGCGGGATTCCATACATGAAATCCGTCGGCATCGGGCTTTTCCGTTACAACCCACTTTTCATATCTTACTTCACCACTGTGACTATCGACAAGATTGAGGCTAACAGTGAATGCGACGCCGTCGTCAACCACATACAACTGACGAATCGGAGAATCTTCGATTAGCTCAGATTCATTCAATATTTCGAGATACTCGTCCTCGCCGAATATGAATTGAACATAAGCGAGGGGATATAGCCTTAGGTATTCTATTGCCTGTTCAGCAGAATTGATGGTCAGCATGCCTTCCGCGGCAACAAGTGTTCCGTTCGCTTCTGAGACGTAAAAGTACGTGGGACCTCCAGGTGTATAGGAACACCCGATGCGCAGTACTGGCAGAGGGGGTTCGAGATACTCGAAGGTCACTACGTTAGGCATCAGGGCTTCATACAAAGTTGGGTCGTCATCTTCCGTGAAAGTGCTGATTGAACACGTGGAATTCCCTACTGCTTCTTTCACAATTTCTTTGGCTTCCTCCAGAGTATGGTTTGACGGGTGGAAGCTCGTCGAAGGATACCGCTCAATGAAAGTAGTCCTTACACAGCCTCCTTCGTCTATACTAGCTACCCTCCATCCATCCAGACATCTTGCAAGTACCCCAGATCCTGATAGTATATCGATTTGCTCATCTAGATCGGATATTATAGGTGGCGCAGTGTAGCTGTTGTATCGAACCGTCTTTTTCATGTCGCCAAGCATGAAAGTAGCGGTGTATGTTGGACAGTCAATGCAGGTACCATAATCATCTTTCAAGGAAAAAAAGTCAGAGTCATGGAAGTGTCCTACCAACCTGCGCACGTCATCTTGCGAGATTGTGTAATTTCTCTTTCCTGGAACAGCCACGTACAGTCTGCCATCGTACTGAACCGTGCCGTTGCCGTGAACCAGTACCACATAACTAGGACATGTCCCGTAGCAGGTGGTGCGTTCTAGACGGATCTCCAGATCATCTAAATCCTTCTGAAAAACTGGAAAGATTGGGTTCTGAAAAAAAGAGAAAATGGCTACTAGAGCGACTCCGGTAGCTAGACCCACGAATACTGGGGCAAGGGTGTTATCGCCCATTTACAGATAGCTGTGGTTGCAACCATGCTTTTGTGCCTTTAGGTGTTCTATTTTCGGAACACATGATTGATACCGTGGTCATAAATCGAGTTTAACAGGCTTGACCTCATCTCGGTCAGGTGCAAATATTAGCATGTGCGTTCCACTGGCCGTTCTGTGAGTTCATCACGCTATGTGTCTAAGTCGAGATAGTACTCACTACCGATTCGAGCTCATTGATTGCTGTCATTAGGACATTTTTCTTAACTGGTGGCAAATCCTGTACAGATGGGTCATCTGTTGGAGGCTTTAAATCGGAGTGAATGATAGAAAGCCTCGCCGTCATATCTGCCAACAGTCCAAGGTTGAAGTCTTTCCAGTAGAATTCTTTTGGGTTGAACTCTGCTTCGTCATCGAGCAAGAAGCATTCCTCATGTCCTGATTTCTGTAGGTCATCGCAAGCGATTTCGAACTTCTTTTCGTGATTGGCAAATTCTGAATTGTAGTTAATGACCCTCCTGTTACCGCCCTTGACTATCTGACTTTTCTCTAGCAACAAGAATTTGCCATACTCTTCAAGGGCGAATGTATACAAGGCCGCCGAGATGTTAACCGAGCCACCGCCTTCAAGTAAGCGCCGAGAAGAGTCCAGCTTTTCCTTTATCCCTTCATAAGTCATAGTCCTGAGTCCTTTCCAGACGCTATCGGAAATGGTGACATGTCCAGGTTTTCTTCCGTCGCTATTCTGAAGCATTTGAGATCCTTTCTTTTGCTATCTCGTTTTGCACGGCGGGCGCTTTGAACAACGGTATCTTTTTTTCGAGATGATTAGACATTGCAAAATCTGAGAAGCAAGTCAGGGTCGTCCGGAGTGCGCTCACGTTTAGCTCAATCAGGTCTGCAAAGCTAGATGGCATCATCAGACTGATACCCTCCATTGATTCACTAATCAGTTCTGAATAGTGGTCGAATTCCTTCTGATTAAAGGGCTTACCAGAAAACTGGTCTTCTCTTATGCGCTGTAACGTCCAACTCCTTATGACGCGACAGGCATTGCCTTCCGATTTGAGAGTAGGTCTCATAGCTCAAGCCTTCGAGAGGCTCCTCTTAAATCTGCTGATTTTGATATTCGAAATGATCCTTAAGATAATCTTTTGAAAGCTGGCTGAAATTTTGAAAAGGCGGCAGCGGACATCGATCCTGTTATTGATTAATATATTGTAGCAGCTGTTGGGTATGACGGGCGGGGGTCGCCTAGCCTGGTAGGGCGTGGGATTGCTAATCCCATGTCCGAAAGGACACGTGGGTTCGAATCCCACTCCCCGCGCTTTTCTCGTGGAGTCATGATGAATAGGTCGGATCATTGTAAAGTCCGCTAACAAAAGCTAAACTTAATTCCTGTTCCAGTCAACCCAGTATAACCCGGGAATGACTCTCTACGAGTACAAAAGCAAAAGGAACTTTGCGAAGACGCCAGAGCCCGACACGCGTAAAGCTCATCGCAAGAAAGCCAAGATGCGGAGATTCGTGGTTCAGAGGCATGAAGCCACAAGACTCCACTATGATTTTCGGCTGGAAACCAAGAAGGGCTTACTGAGGTCGTGGGCCGTGCCCAAGGGTCTGACACTTGATCCAACGATAAAGAGGCTGGCCGTGCTGACTGAAGATCATCCCGGCGATTACATTCACTTTGAAGGCAAGATACCGAAAGGAAACTATGGCGCTGGAACTGTGATTGTCTGGGACACAGGAGACTACAGCATTGACGGCGACCTTGAAGAACAGTTCAAGGACGGAAACATCAAGCTCATTCTTCACGGAAAAAAACTGAGAGGGTCTTTCCATCTTGTAAGGCTGAAGGATGCGGACAAGCAATGGCTCGTTATCAAGACAAAGGATGAATTCTCTTCGACCGAAGATATTGCAACCACGATGCCCGAGTCGGTCTTGACTGGCCGTACGAACGCTCAGGTGAACCGAAGATTAATTCGTACGCAGGACCCCGAAACGCCAAAGGGATCCCTTGAAGACTTTCCCGCTTTGGTAAAGCCGATGCTGGCAGTGCCGGTTGATAAGCCATTTGACAGCAAGGACTGGGTGTTTGAAGTAAAGTGGGACGGCGTCCGCTCTATTCTTTTCCTCAACAAATCGAAAAACATCCTAGAGATTCAGGCAAGGAGTGGTCTGACGATAACTCACAGATATCCTGAGATAGCGGCGATCGCCAAATCGGCTGTCCAGTGTGAAAACTCGGTAGTGCTAGATGGAGAAATTGTGGTACTGAACTCCGAGGGGGTCCCCAACTTTCAGCGCCACCAGAAGAGAATGAACATAGACTCTGAAAAGGAAATTGAGTCGCTCTCCAAGAGCACGCCTTCCACCTTTTATGTCTTTGACATCCTGCACCTTGATGGCCGCAACTTGAGGCAGTTGGAATTTCTGGAGAGGAGGACCATACTTGCCAAAGTCCTGAAGGTGCGTTCTCCCAGAATTCGCATTTCAGACTATATCGAAGAATCGGGCAAGGCGGTATTTGACACCGCCGTTCGCATGAACCTTGAAGGCGTTGTCGGCAAGCAAAAGAACAGCAAGTATCTGGAAGGAGCCAGATCGCCATCGTGGGTAAAGATCAAGGGCACAGTCACACAGGACTGTGCAATAATCGGCTATACTCCGGGAGAGGGCAACAGGGAAGGATATTTCGGGTCATTAATCCTTGCCGCTTACATTAGCGGTAGGCTAAAGTTCATCGGGCATTCTGGAAGTGGTTTCACGTCCGAGCAGGTCCAGGAAATTTTCAAAAAACTTGAGCGATTAAAGATAGCGCGGCGCCCGATTGACTTTGTCCCGTACGTCAACCGCGAGCCTGTCTGGCTAGAACCAAAGATGGTGGCCGAGGTAAAGTTCAACGGATGGACAAAGGATCAGATAATGCGAGCTCCTATCTTTGTCAGACTCAGAGAGGACAAGTCTCCGGACGAATGCATTGTTGAACTGCCGAAACAGGCGCAGAGTGTGGTTGCAAAGGAGAGTCCTCAGCGACTGAAGGAATACACTTTTTCCAACCTGTCAAAGGTGTACTGGCCCGCGATGTCCGACCACCGAGCTCTAAAGAAAAGAGATCTTGTCGAGTACTACGACCTGATTAGCCGCTACATCCTGCCGCACTTGAAGAGCAGGCCTCTTTCCCTGAGCAGGTATCCGGACGGGATAAACGGTAAAACGTTCTACCACAAACACTGGGACCAGGCCATGCCTCCCCATGCCAGAACAGTGCCGATATTCTCCGAACCAAAAAATGACGTTATCAACTGCCTTGTCTGCAACAACAGAGAGACGCTGTTATGGCTTGCCAGCCTGGGCTGCATAGAAATGCATCCGTGGTACGCCAGAATCCTCGACGAGTCTGCATGCAAAAGAAGCGCGATGGCGGGAAAAGTTCCGAACCCAGTGGATGAAAAAAAATGCGGCCTCGATACCCCTGACTTTATCATATTCGACCTTGATCCGTACGTCTACTCTGGCAGCGAAAAGACGGGAAGCGAGCCTGAATACAATGAAAAGGGATTCAATGCCGCAGTGGACGTAGCGTTTGAGCTAAAAGACCTGTTTGACAGATTCAAGATCGATTCCTATGTTAAGACTTCGGGCAAGACAGGGCTGCATATCTTTGTCCCGGTCGAACCAGTATACTCTTACAAGCAGACGAGGGATTTTGCAGAAATAGTGGGAAGGATGCTGAGAAAGGAAGACCCTGACAGCATTACAATGGAATGGAACACCGCAAGAAGGAAGGGCAAAGTATTCTTTGATTATAACCAGAATGCAAAGGGCAAAACTGTAGCGTCGGTCCTGTCCGCAAGGCCTACTGCTTCAGCTACCGTTTCAATGCCGGTAAGGTGGAATGATCTGGAACGGGTGCTTCCGACCGACTTTACGATACTAACCGTCCCAGAGATCCTGCGGAAAAAAGGTGATCCGTGGTCGGACATACTGCGTAGGAAGCAGAACCTGGCCAAGATACTTGGGCGACTCGATTAGCCGCGCTTTTGCTTGCTCTGCTTTACGCTTGCCTTCAGCGCTTCAAGCAGGTCCTTGCCGGACTCAGGTTCTTCCTGCTCTTCCTTTATGACGTGAACCTTGCCGCGCGCTTTCTGGTTGATGAGTTCTCGCAGTTTCGCAGCATACGCGTCTGAATACTGGCCCAGATCAAGGTCTTCTGACGTAAGGTTGTCAACAAGCATCTTGCCAAGCTCGATCTCTTGTTCTTCGATCTTTAATTTTGCCGTCGCATTCGATGTGATTTCCTTTATCTCGTCGATGGGCTTTATCTCATCCAGATAGTGTAGCTGGTGCATCACGAGTCCTCGCTGGTACGCCCGCAGGGCGACCAGATGCTCCTTTTCTCGAAGAACTACTTTGCCAATCCCTATCTTGCCTGTCTTTCGAAGAACGTTGATTAGTAGAGAGTAGGCCTTGTCGACAGTCTTGGAATCGGGAGCGATATAGTAGCTTTTTTCCACAAAGATAGGATCTAGGCTTTCGGCCCCGATGAATTCCTTGATGTCGATTGTTTTTGTGGTCTTGAGCTTTACATTGTCCAGTTCGTCTTTCTCTAGCAACACGTACTTGTCTTTTGAGACTTCGTAGCCCTTCTTGATGTCGGACCACTGGACTTCCCTCTCTTCTACCGCGCACCAGCGCTTGTAGTGTATCTTGTGGCCCTTCTCGCACAGCTGGTTGAATGAGAATTCTTTGGATTCTGTAGCGGAGTAGAGTTTAATCGGAATGTTAACGAGACCAAAGGAGATACTTCCCTTCCATATGCTCCTAGGAGCCAAGGCAAGCTTATCTTGGGTTTCAGATATTTAACTGCTGCCGGAAGTGCTTCACCGACTTACCCATTTCTTGCACTGCATACTCGTACCTTCAGGTTCTGTGACTGCTAATCCAGCGTTGTTTGCTTCATTTCTTCCCAGATCGCAGGCTTTAGACCGACCAGCTTCCTAAGCATGTTCGCGGTGGTTGCCGCAAACCCGGCGTAATGGTTGCTGGTTGGCACGAATCCGTTCTTTAGCTTCTTGTCCTTCAACAGCTTGTTGATGACTGAAGCCCAGGTTTTCAATTCAGTCGTTCTGTCCTTTTGAAGAGTGCCGAATTCTTCAGCGGGGATGCTCCTGTCCCCCATGAGTCTGAGATAGATAAAGTCAGTCGTTACCACAGTCGGCGTCTGCATGTCTTCAAGCTCGCTCCAGGCCAGACATATGTCATTTTTCCTGAGGAAAGAATAGACTTCATCGTCAAACCAGCTCTTGTGTCTAACCTCAATTGCGTACCTGAACCTCTTGTCAAGCGGCAACTTTGGAATCTTTTTCATGCCTTCTTTCATGGTCATCGAGGGCGGTAGCTGGATGAGCAAACAGCCCAATTTGCGTGCTAACGGAGTCATTTGCTGGTGGAAATATTCCATATCGCTTTCTACCTCGCCTAGGCGTTTAACATGCGTGATCCTTTTCGGAAACTTTGCCGTGAACCTGAAATTGTCAGGTGTTATCTCTGCCCAGCGAGTCGTGGTTGCAGTGTTTGGTATGCGATAGAAAGATGATTCGATTTCGACATAGTCAAAGACCTTGCTGTAGTAGTCCAAATAGTTCTTGCTTTCAACGCCCTTTGGGTAGAAATGGCCTTCCCAGGCTTTATAGCTCCAACCAGAGCAGCCGACGGAAAGATGCAACCATCCGGAATATGCAGATAGGTTAGATTATTGTGTTCCTGTATCGCCGATAAATTGTCTGAATATTTGACGTGGGAAAGGAGTTGTAATAAACTCCCTCGCCACGGATTACCCGTTTTCCGAAGGCTGTAGCTCTATGGCTTGTGCGCGTGCATCATCCGCAGTTGCCTTGCATGACAAAGCAGCCGACCGCGTTCTGACTCTGCATTGAAGCCGGGTCAGAGAACGTGCTCATTCCACCGCTACCTGCCATCTGGATCATTGCCTGACCCTGCGATGAGGACATCGCAAGAACCAGCAGGGCAAGCATGCCGAGGACGCCCAACACGATATATGCACCGCGCATTTTTCCCGCCATATTACAGCACTGGAAAACTAGATGCCAGAGTCGTTAAAAAAGAGAGTGGACTTGGCGCTATGTGGTTTGCAGTATGTGGAACCCGATACGTGCTTCAACTCGTGCTCAAAAGGGGGAGCTAGCCCGCAGAGCCAAAGGGGGACGCCAATCGATGTTGGCTGCTCTGCGGGCGACGATGGTTATCCAGTGGAACTTTATAAGTACCGAAGCACCTGCGGGGGAGGGGGTACCTATTCGATTTCGGTTCGGCATCCACGACTTTGTTCCATTGGACCCGAAGCGCCCGAGCAACATCAAACTAAATAAACTCAAGACGATATATTGGAATCAAGAATGAGAGTAGACCACATCGCGATAGCAGTCAATAGCGTACAGGAGGCTCTGAAGAACTACCAAAAGATCCTCAATATCGACGAAGTAGAAATGGAAGACGTTCCCAACGAAAAGGTAAAGGTTGCGATGCTCATGCTAGAAGACACCAGGCTGGAGCTCATGGAGCCGACATCACCTGACAGCCCGATCTCCAAGTTTCTGCAAGAGCGCGGCGAAGGGATTCACCACATAGCGATAACCGCTGATGATATCGAAAAAGACGTATCAAGAGCATCTTCTAAAGGGATGAGAATGCTTGGCGGCCTGCGGACCGGCTCGTACGGACGCAGGATAACCTTCATCCACCCGAAATCGCTCAACGGCGTGCTCACAGAATTCTGCGAGGCGCCGCCAGAAAACGGCAAAGAAGAATAACCACTAACCTGTCAAGTCTTTCATATTGCCATCCCACTGCGCCGAGCTCCACGACATGCTGGCTCGAAGCGTCGAGCGAAATCGTGCTGACGCGGTCCTGCTGTCGGGCGGGCTTGACAGCAGCATACTGGCGTCAATGGTTCATCCCAGATACTCTGTGACTTCGGCTCTAGCGGCTGATGCACCAGACCTTGTTTTTGCAAGACAGGTCGCAAAAAAATACAGCGCCAAACACGCAGAAGTCATATTCACACATGAAAGAATGCTCGAGCTCGTCGAAATGGTTGTGCGGATTCTAAAGACCTTTGATCCCATAGAAATCCGAAATTCTGTAGTCGCACTGGCAGGAATAGCACAGGCAAAGTCGGATGGATATTCTGCCATAATGACGGGCGATGGAGGTGACGAACTTTTCGCTGGCTACAATTATCTCTCAAGATATCATGATGACTTTGAAAAGCTCACCAAGGAGCTCCACCGCCTCTGGCATGTGATGCATTTTTCATCATTAAAGCTGGGCGAGAACACTGGCATCGAGGTGAAGGCTCCGTATCTGGATCCTGAGTTCATGCGATACGCCATGTCGCTGGAAGTGGAGCACAAGGTTGGAGAACATGAAGGCAGGAAATGGGGCAAGTTCATCCTCCGCCAGTGCTTTGAACCGGAACTCGGAAGCATGATAGCATGGAGGCCCAAGCTTGCACAGGAGCAGGGGGCAGCGACCGATAGGTTCGGAACCTACATCGACGGGAAGATAGATGACTTGACTTTTGCGAACAGGGCAAGGACAGCTAAGTCAGAAGGAGTCAACCTCAGGAACAAAGAACATCTGCATTACTATGGACTCTTTAGGAGCTATTTCGCGCCTCCGGGTGAGGACGACTGCGAATCCAGGTGCCCCGGCTGCCACGGCTGTATCGAACCTGACAGAAGATACTGCAGGATTTGCGGCGCGTTTCCTGTCAGGCCAACGAGATCGCTATGAATACTTGCCTGGCTTTTTTTTAAAGATCCTCTTGCATCCTTCGCAGCAGAAATAGTAGGTCCTGCCATGGTGCTCGTGGCTAACTGCAAGTTCCTGGTCCATCTCTATGCCGCAAACAGGATCTACGGGCATGATGAGCGTTGAACGTGGGATCTGCGTATTAATTGTTATCCTATCGACGGTAGCAAAAAACTGACTGACCAGTCAGTTATATTTATTAGGCACCCGTTGCTTTCTATAGGCAAATGTCACGAAAGAACATATCCGAGATGAACAGCACTGGTGACATGAGAGACGATTCGGTCGTCATGAAGGTTGAAGACGTTACAAAGGTATTCGAGTCCGCGGCTGGACAGGTCGCGGCCCTCCAGGGCGTCAGCCTTTCAATTAGGAAAGGAGAATTCGTTGCCATAGTGGGCCCGTCCGGAAGCGGCAAGTCCACCCTGCTCAACATCATAGGAGCACTTGACAGGCCAACTTCGGGCAAGGTCTTTATCAGAGGCGTGGACATTTTTACTCTGAGCGACTCTGAACTGGCGACGATGCGCAACTATCTTATCGGATTTATCTTCCAGTCGTATAACCTGATAAACAGAACAACCGTGCAGAAAAATATAGAGCTCCCTACCATTCTTTCCGGAATGAACCACGAGGAGAGGTCCAGAAGGGCGAGAAAAATTCTCGAAGTGTTGGGCATAAGCGAAAAGGCTGGCTTTAAACCATCAAGCCTGAGCGGCGGTCAGCAGCAGAGAGTTGCGATAGCCAGGGCACTGATGAACGACCCGGCGATAATCCTTGCTGACGAGCCGACCGGCAACCTGGACACAAAGACGGGCCAGGAAGTCTTTAACCTGCTGCGGATGCTGTCAAGCAAGTTCAGGCGCACGATAGTAATGGTGACGCACAACCCAGAGCTTGCAGAGGCATCAGACAGGGCGATATTCATCAGAGACGGGATGGTAGAAAAGGAGGTCGCCTATCGATGATGCGAAAGGGAATAGGTGCACTAGCCCTCGCCGGCGTTATCTCACTGTCAGTTCTCATATCAGGTCAGTCGCTGATCGCCTCCTATGCCCAGGAATCATGCCCCGACTGCGACAAGGAGCAGATAATCGAATCCCTGTATAACGGACCTGTCTATCTTGATTCGTTCTGGACCACCTTTGATTCGAGCTCGACAGACCAGGAAGTCCTCGCTGCAAGAACAGACGTAGAGGTAGGACCTGGAGACGGCGCTTCCACGCTGGCCGTAGTGCTGGTAAACAGAGGACCTTCCGATATTACCGGCGTAATTGGATACCTGTCCCTCCCCGAAGGTTTCAAGGCGACAGGCAGGCCCACCGGAGCTCAGGCCGATGCGGCGTTTAATCGGGTCGCTACCGTCGGAACGCCATTTGTCCTGCTGTTTGATGTTGATGTACTAGAGAATGCGTCTGTCAGAGAATACTCCACCAACCTCAGGGTTGAATATTCCAGGTTCTTCGAGGCAGGGGCACCGAGAGTCAAGGAGCTCGTCGTTCCATTTAGAATAACTGGAGAGCCAACCCTGACGGTAAGCACAACATCTGATTCCGGCAACCAGATAGCAGCCGGCAGGATAGAAGAATATACTTTTGATGTTGCAAACGAAGGCACAGCTCCTGTAACAAACGCGGTCATAACCGTGGTATCGCCTTCAGAATCGCTGGAAATCCTGGGCGATTCCAAGTGGACTATCCAGAGGATTGAAGAAGATTCCAAAGTCACCCTGTCCACGCGTATTTTTGCCGCCAGGCCTCTGATTGGAAATCCGGCATCATTCGACGTGACAATTGATTATTCCTCAAACGGCATTTCCAGCAGCGAGACTTTCAAACTCGGGACGTATGTCGCAGGTGAAATAAGCATCAAGGCGTATGAAATCGAAGTCAATGACATCGGCGGAATTCCAAACATTGTCGGTAACCTCCTTAATGAGGGCAACACCGTTGCACTCTTTACCACTATCGAGGTAGTCGATGCTGGGAGCCTTGCGACAGATCTTCCACCGCAGCAGTACCTGGGCGATCTGGAAGAAAACTCACCGCTCCCATTCAGCATCCCTGTTGATGTCGGCGATGCCGCGGCGGGGACCTACCCCGTGTCGCTTCGCGTGACGTACAAAGACAATCTGCGCGAGGTGCATACCCTTGACATCGATTCAGAGGTCAATTATGTTCCGGTAGCGATAGCGGACGAATCAGCATCGGCGCCGGGAATGGAAATGATAATCCCAATTGTCATTGGAATAGCGGCAGTCGTGGTCGTAGCAGCGGTTCTGATAAAAAGGAGACAGAGGAGCGCCCTTAGGCGCACGATAACAGCGGGCAAGCAGGACGACATCGAGTCTCTCCTTGACAGCCAGCAGCGGATCGAGAAAAGAACTGACGATCGCAAATGAACATAGCACAGATCTTCTCCCTTTCATTTGATGCGCTGAGGGAGAGAAAGACAAGATCGGCACTCACAGTGCTCATGGTAGTCGTGGGCTCCAGTCTGATGGTGGCGCTTAATGGACTCGGGGCAGGCTTTGGCGCATTTATTGACGAGCAGTTCAGCCAGCTGGCGCCCAACATAATATTTGTCACAAGCGCGCAGTCAGATAACTCGGATCCATTCGGAGGCGGCCCTCCGCCAGCCCCCAAGATCACCCTGAACGAAGCGGTGGTCAGCAGGCTTAGATCTCTGCCGTTTGTGGACGAGGTGATTCCGTCGTATCAGGCGCAGATAACGCTTGAATCCGGAGGCAAGTCAAGAGACACCACGGTATTTTCGATCGACCCGCAAAAGCTATACGTCATTGCGCCGACCATAGAACTTGTTGAGGGTTCGTCAATAAGGCAGAATGACCCATCGGCAATCGTCCTGTCTGATAGCGTTGCCAACCCTCCCGGAGAGAACGCTCCGTTTGCAGTGATTGGCCAGACAATACGCGCAAAGTACTCTTTCGTTGATGCGATCACTGGCAAGCAGGAGGAGAATTCCAAGAGCTTTGTTGTCAGCGCGATACTGGAGCCCACCGGGAACCCAACGATCGATAACTCGGTGATATTCAACAGGATAGCCGGCAACACCCTTTTGGAGAAAGCCAACAAGTACGATTCACTTCTGGTCGCGGCAGAGTCAGGGAATCACGTTGAAATCGTAGAGGAAGAAATCAGAGATCTTTATGGAAACGATATAGGGGTCACGACTGCAGCGGCGATTCTCGAAACCATTCAGGAATTCACGACAGGATTTACTTCCTTTATTCTCAGTATCGCCCTTGTCGCGCTATTGGTAGGAGGCGTAGGTATCATTACCACTCTGTACACGTCTGTGATGGAGCGGATCAGAGAGATAGGCACCATGAAAGCAATAGGCGCTCAGAGCAGCTTTGTCCTTGCGCTGTTCCTGTCCGAGGCAATGATTATCGGAGTATTTGGTGCTACTCTCGGCCTAGCTCTTGGAGCTGCTGGAGGCTATATTCTCGTCGCGGGCTTTGCATCTCAGGACCCAGGCTCATCAGGGCTTGCCCCGGTCTATCGGCCGGCAGACTTGGCTCAGGTGTGGGGACTTTCCGTCGGTCTCTCAATGGTAGCTGGACTTTACCCGGCATGGAAGGCTTCTAGACTTCCACCAATAGTTGCGCTTAGAAGAGAATAGGTGGCATCCCCGTATCCGGGACTTCGGATTGCCTGACGACTAGGATCAGTGCCACGCCTGCTTGGGTTTCCATGATTCATTCCCGATATGCGCGAATTCGTTAAGGGGACTCGCGCAAATTCAAAGACGGTTGGAGTTGCGACTATGGCAAAATAGCCCTAGCTAAGACAAAATGAAAAAAGAGAAAAATCGGGAGTCTGGTTCTGACCAGACTAGTCGAAATCCCGTTTACGGGATGGACCTGCTGTAAAGCTTGCCTTCTAGTGCTAGCTTGTACATCTCGGCCACGTATGGGTTCTTTGCTGGCGATTCTGCACCCAGTTCTACCAGTCTGGCGTATACCCTGACCACATAGGCCAGAGCACCCATGAATGCCACGACGACACCCATGTTAAACATCCAGTGGTTAGGAACTGCGAAGATTTCTTCGACGAACCAGAAGTGCCACATCTCGTTGACACCGATTGTGAACATTGTGGCTAGGTAGCCAATGATCGTAATCTTCAGACCGGTGTTCATCGAGTTGCTTGGACCCCTAAGGATTGGTACCCTTCTATCGTACATTGCGACAAAACCCCAACCCAGCGGGAGTGCCACGAAGTGGCTGTATAGCCACCAGTGAGCTGGCGTAAATGCACTGTCTCTGATTGCTGTCTGGTGCAGTGAGCCGTCGACAAAGTTGTCGACTTCTACTGAGGCAGCGATTGAACCCAGCATGATGACCATGATGTAGATTTTCTTTAGTCTCTGAATTTCGACTTCCTTTGGTATCAGTGCTGGCAT
>DATBMW010000090.1:0-13441 GCA_036554645.1 Nitrososphaera sp. | reverse complement strand
AGCCAACTTGAAAAGCTTCGAGATGTTCTTCTCAGCCTCGCCAAGCCATTTGCTCATCATCGACGCAGCGTCAACATTGATAAAGTAGCCATCTATCTCGGCAGCGGCTGCAGCTGCAAGCAAGGTCTTGCCGCATCCCGGGGGCCCGTACAGGAGGATTCCTCTGGGCCATCCAAGTGGGAACAGGTCCGCCCTTTTCATGGGGTAGACTATGGATTCGCGTATAGCCCTTTTCGCATCTTCCAAACCAATCACCTCGTTCCAGCTCACGTTCGGCTTCTCCTTCATTACAAGATCATCGAAATCGGCTTTTAGAGTCTCGACATTGCCGGATCTTGAAGGACCAGATGGCTTGTTGGCGTGGCCGTTTGAAGGCTCGTTTCTTGCAGTGCTGTTGTCTATCTGGGACGGTGACGACCCTTCCTCCTCAAGGCCGTGGGACATCTGGAGCGCCTTGATCCTGTTCTGGTAGGCGGTGGCCCTCTCCATGTAAACCTTGTTTAGCTTGTAATCTGGATAGATCTGAACGAGCTTTACGAGCGCCTCTATTGCGCGCTGATACGACTGGATGGCCATGCCCCTTGATCCCTGAGAATCAAGTCTGATCGCTTCAGCCGCATACTTGCTAGCGCTATTCTCTAGTTCCTGTGGTGCGAGACTCATAACTACAGTTCAAGCAGAATTGGCTCTAGATTTGAATTACCCGAGTGTAAATCTATGTTGCCTAGCAAACGAAATAATTTGAACCTGTCAGATGGGAATCTGTCCTTCGATCTCTTGCATCTGTTTGGGCTCGCGTCGTGGGACGGCCACCTCTTTCTGCCCTTCTTGCCTCTCCGCCAGAGATTGATTACTTTTATTGACATCTATTGGTGGCTCGGTGAGAACTGATAGTTCGACCTCTTTCTTTAGCTCCATCGCCGTTTCAGGGGTCATCCCTGCTATCGCGTCATGCATTTCCGATAGCGCTGCTTCAGCAACTGGCACGAGCTCTTGCAAGTCGTGCTTTATCTCGCCAAACGACGTGGAAGCGCTGTCAATTATCCGGATAAACTCTTCAAGAAATCGCGCCGACTCTGCCTTTAGCGTCAATTCACTTAGGATCATTTCACCATTCTTGACGAGGTCCAACATCCGCGTAAGCTCCTTGCAGCTCTCAGCGTTGCCGCCCTTTCCCATCGTATGGCTGATTCTTGATTCGAGGTTTGATCGCAATACATTCATTGCTGCTGCATTTCGCTGCAGTCCAGCAAGCACAGCGATCGCTCGCTCCTTCATCGTAGAGCCCCTCCTGAACAACAAATGTATCACAAAGGTACGGGAAAACGGCGAAAAACCGAGCAGTCAAAAGTTGTTGCGTAGTTTATCAGCTACTTGCTTAGCCGGCCAGCGCGTTCATGCCGGCTAGGCAAGTTCTGGAGATGAGATTACCCCGGGGAGGTCAGGGATCCCCGGGAACTCTTCCTTCATCTTTTGTTCAACTACGCCTGATGCCTCGTCGATAAGCCTAACGGCCTCTTCATTTGCAGTCTCGAAATTGATCGTGAAGCCTCCAACCTGCCCTGCATCGACTAGGATGCCACTCAGAAGCTCAGATATCACTCCCAGCTCTTCTTCCATTTCAGGTACAAGAGGTGTCAGGGAAGACCGGAGGCTTTTGACCACCGCCATTGCCGGGCTCAGCACTATCACCAAGTCTCCAAAATCTCCTGCCGACGACAGCTTGCCTTCAATTTTTTCTAGTGCCACCCTGGCAAGAAACACAACTCTGCTCACCTGTCTTGCCTTTGTGAGATCCGACGAGAGGATGGTCGAATACTGCGCATCACTCGCCTTGACCGATGTCACCAGCTTGTGGAATATCTCTTCGTCCTTGGACCTGAGTACTTTGCGCATTTCATCGAGGCGAGACACAGTCAGCTGAACTTTTTTTTCTACTGCATCCAGCCTCGGCTTTAGTGGACCACCAGGTTTTGGCAGTGAGGCTTTATTGTTATCATCCAGTATCGACTCGGACTTTACCCATCTTGAATTCATAGTGATTCCGGGTTTGCTGTGCCTGAAATAATACCTGTCATGTGCAGAGAGCACGTGTAACTATGGTAACAGTAAGGGGGGGTAACAGCTTGATATTTTTTCAAACTTTGACGCAATCTATTTGACCCATCGTTTTACTTTTAATTTCCAATTTCTGAGTACGTGTCTAACACTAAATCAGCTATTGACAGTGATCTTCCCGGGAGTCTCGAAGAATTCGGACTCTCAAAGTATGAAGCCCGAGCCTACCTGACCATAATAGGAAAAGGATCGCTTGCTGCAAGCGAGATCGCCTACTACGCCAACCTGCCGCGCACCAAGGTCTACCAGACCATAAAAAAGCTGGAGAAGAAGCGACTTGCAGTGATTTCCCAGCAAAAGCCGCTCATCTGCAGTGCTATCCCTCCTGAAGAGGCGTTTGCGGAACTGCTAAGGCTGCACGAGAGGCGAGTAAAGAACATGAAAAAGATTATCGATCAGCTGCAAAAGCTAAACGATGAAGGCCAGCGCCCCAAGGGTTCTGAAGAGCGCCGGTATTTCATACTCGATCCCAATTCGACATTGGAAAAGGTCTCCAGCCTGATAGCCAATTCCAGGTCATCTGTCGTCGGCGTTCTCGATGCCTGGGGGCTCAGGCTATTGTCGCAGTGCAGATCCTCGCTGGTACGGGCAATTACGAACAGCTCCAAGGTCAGGTTAATTGTCGGCCCGGATTGCATAGGCAGCGAGAACCTCTACTCCCTGCTTGAGGGGATCGAACTAAAGGTGGCTGCGGAGGGATCCGTTTCGTCGAATCTGTTGATTGTTGACTCAAGCCACCTGGTTTCGATAGACAGCAACAATGGCAGGGCAGCGCTTTTTTCATCGGCCGATTCGTTAGGCGTCATGCAAACAAAGAACTTTGAGCAGGAATGGGAGAAGGCGATGGAAATCAAAAACATCAGCCAAGTCGAACCCTCGCTAGCGAAAAAAGCCATCGAGCTAGCCAGGATTGTTGAAAAAGGGCTCGGGGCCAGGATGCTCGAATATGCGATGTCCGGTAGCAACAGCGAGATTCCTGCTGAGCTAATGGACTTGATAGACAAAAAGCATGGACTAAAGATAAGCAGCATGAGTCCACTGGAAGTCATTGACCTAGTGGACTCTGCCCTTCGCATTACCTGCCTTGGCGGCCTGAAACACGACAAGACCAATAATATTCTGAGCCTGCAATCAAAGATGGACCGAAAACACCCGCTGCCCTGGGCGCTGGTACTCGCGTCATATTTCAAACAAGCAGGCAATGATCCCCGAATAATGCAGCCCAATGGCAAAGGAGCACAGCTCGTCCACCTTCGGCTTGCCACGTCCGTCTCGACATGAATTAAATATAGAAGAGAGCAGCATTTGACTGTTTGCGAGCCATAACCATCGCAGCCATAGCTGCGGCTGCTGCCGTCGGAATCGCATCCGCTGCATTCATGCTTTATACCCCAGGTGACACTGATGCGGACGTTGGCCATCCCCCAGCCACCACCGACAACGGTTCGAACACCGATATCCCTGCGGCAGTGTACAGCTACAAGCAGATCAACGTAACGGTTAACGGCATTCACCTGGTCACTGATATTGCATCAACTGGAGATCAGAGATCGAAAGGGCTGGCGGTGAAGGACGATCTCAAAGAAAGCGAAGCGATGCTATTTGTCTTCTCAAAGGAAAATGAATACGGATTCTGGATGAAAGGCATGAAATTCCCTATAGACATAATATGGCTCGACAGCGACAGGGAGGTAGTCCATATTGAGCACAGCCTCGAGCCATGCAGCCCTGATTCGTGTCCTACATACAAGCCAAACAGTGAGGCGCTTTATGTGCTAGAGACAGTCGCAGGATTTGCCGAAAAGCATGATGTGGTTAAAGGGACGCTGGTAGAGTTTGATCCTAGCCTGCTATGAAATAATTGCATTGTGCTAAGAATCATTACGTCTGACATTACAGCAGATGCTTTTTCAAAGGTCTGCTGCCTTGTCCGGGTATTGCGTGAATAACTTCGTTGACTCCAACAACTTCTTTTGCTTTTTTAATCACTTTCTTGGCATGCCGGAATCCTGTCAGAATGTGGACATTTGGTCCAGCATCAGTTCCTGCAAATGCTGGTATGCCCTCGCTGCGAAGCCGGGTTACGGCAGCAAAGACCTCATGTGTGGCATTTGACCAGTAATCCAGCGGCGGCCTGGTGTTCATGCATACTGTTCTAAAGAGCGTGTTATCTGCTTCGTAGACTTTTCCGAGCGCTTCGAGATCCCTGATGGCGACAGCATCGGCTGCTTGCCTCACGTGGCCTTCTGCCGTCCTGACAAAATTGGAATACAATTTCCTAGGGCAGGTCTGCTTGGACAGGCGCATTCCATCTCTTGATTTTACCTTCTTCATACCAGGGTCGACGACGACTATCACATCACAGAGATCCCAGTGCTTCTCATCCCAGAGCTGGACACCAAAGGATTCTTCATCGGTGCCGGTCTGAAGCTTTACAAACCCGCCAAATACTGACCTAGCAGCCGACCCACTTCCCCGTCTCGCCATTATAGATATACGCTTCCTCTCCATTCCGCCATCGATAAGACCTGCAAACGCCTCGGCAAGTGCAGATGCCGCGGCTGCGGATCCCGCCAGACCACTTCCTATCGGGAATGTTTTTCTGGTGGCTACTATCAGCTTTTCTTTGAAGCCGGTATAGCGTCGCATCATATCCAGATGGCGGACAAAGTCATTGTAGATCTCACCCTTGTCCTCGCTGCCGTCAATGATAACTCTGTCCCTTTGCGAGCCCTCATCAGTTTTCAGCGTAACAGTGTAGTCGAGTTCGTGATTCACCCCCTGAAGAGTCATGGAAAGACTGGTCCTGGACGGTATGTTTCTATGATCGTCGGTGTTACCCCAGTAGATGACTATGGCTTTGTTTGGATGTGCTACGGCAGTCGAAAGCAACCAACACAGAAATCCCCAATGCGTTCTAAATCAGTATCGCTTCTATTCTTCTGACTTTTCAGGTTCAGTTTCTTCAACGTCAGAATCGACATAGTCAGGGGCCTGCTCCTGCTTCTGGACCTTTCTCGCGAACACCAGGTAAGTCGTGTGTCCTATCATCCTCATCGATGGGCGGGTCATGCCCTCTCTTGCCTCCATTGTACGGATCATTAGCTCTACAGTGTCCACGTCTACAAAGCCCGATCGCTTCAACTCGGTAGCGGTTTTTTCGATCTGGTTCATTGTGGGACAGATTGCAACAAAAGCGCCGCTGCCTTTCAGCGCGGCGTAGACCTGATCAATGACTGTCCAAGGGTCCCCCAGGTCCACGACCGCAATGTCGGCTTCTCGAATATCGACGCCCTGGTGCGGGTCGTGCTGGTTCATGGTCACGAAATCTATCATCCCTGCCTTCTCCAAGTTACGCCTTGCTATCTCCATGAACTCTGCGTTGACATCGTAGCTGTAGATGTGACCTTCAGGCTTTACAATCCCTGCCATAAATGTTGCAAGCGCGCCGGAGCCAGTGCCTATTTCCAGTACTTTTGATCCATTCTTCAGGCCAGTCCTCGCAGCGATGTAGCCTAGATCTTTTGGATAAACGATCTGAGTTCTGCGCTCTGATTTCATGATAAAGTCATGCAGCGTTGGTTCTATCAGGAAGACGACCTTGCCTTCCGTTGTCCTGACCGCCGAACCATACTCCATGCCGATGGTCGAAGAAATGTCAATGATGCCAAGGTGGGTATGCAGCTTTTTATCCCGAGTGACTTTTGCGAGCCACTTTTTGCGCGCTGTGTGGAAAAGGAGCACATGCCCACCTTCCTGGATCTTGGCCAATACTGAATAGGACTGCAAGATCCAGGGGATAAAAATCAACCTCAAGGCGCGACATGTTGATTTGGTGACCTACATCCTTTCGAGCGCAGTCAACCCAAGTATTTTTAGCGAGTTCTCCAGCGTAATCCCGAATGATTTTACAAGTCCAAGCCGGGCCATTCTGACATCCGGGTTTTCTTCCTTTAGCACCGGTACTTTCTCATAAAAGAGGTTAAAGGCAGTCGCCAGCGAGTATGCGTATCGCGCAAGCGACTTGGGCGAAAGAGACTTTACGGCATCTTCAATTACAAGATCAAGTTTGGAGATCTCTTTGATCAAGGAAACCTCAGAGTCCTGGGTCAGAAGCTCGAACCGGCCAGGGATAATTTGCTCACCGGATTTCTCTAGAATCCTCTGTGACCTTGCATAGGCGTATTGCAAGTAGGGACCTGTGTCTCCTTCAAGGCTGAGTGACTCTTTGATGTCAAAGGTAATCGCCTTGTCAAGATCCTGTTTTATCATGTTATATCGAAGCGCAGAAATTGCGATCTCTTCCGCAATTTCATGGAGCCGGCTATCGTGTAGCTCGGGATTCCGTGTCCTTACTTCTTCCAGTGCCTTTGCATGCAGCGTGTCCATGACAAAGTCGGCATTCACATAGATGCCTTTTCTGCCTGACATGTGCACGAACTCTCTATCTCCGATATTGATTCCAAGGGTCTTTGCAGTTTCAGAGCTAATAGTGACAGCCTCGTAGCCAAGGTGGTGGTATCGATGATTCCCATCGCGGGTTCCTATCTGGGAAAGGACCCGCGATATTATCCTCTGCAGGCGGGCCTGGCGCGAGTCGATGACAGTAATGACCAATTCACCGCCGTTAAACGCTGCCTCATGCAGCCTGTCACCATCCGGGGCAGTTCTGTAAAGCATTGAAGCATCCCACTGCCTTTCGAATTCCTTGTAAGAGAACGGATCTTCGACTATTCCTAACTTCCACGCCGCATAAGGGATGTCTTTTGCGATGTAGGTCGCCGTTCCATCGCTTCTCACCAGGATCTTGTCTTCTTCATCCTTGGCTTCTATGACCCAGCAGCCGATGTTCTTGCCTTCGGTTTCGAGCTGGACCATTTTGCTTTTCTTCAGGATTTCAAATGCTTTGCTCCACAGTCTGGAGGTGACAATCTGCGATTCAAAATTCAAGAGGTCGTAGCGAGCTTTCATCCTCCAGCAGGTCCTTAACTGCTCTTGCAGAACTCTCAGGGTGACATCTGCGGCAAAGCGGGCGATATCCGACTTGCCCTCTTCTATTTCACGCAGCACGGCTTTGCGCCTTTCCGCCAGTCCGGGATCCTTTTCGTATCTTTCGTTTATCTTGACATAGATGTCGTCCCCGACGTACAGGTCAAACTTCTTGCCGGAGGGGCCATCAGTAGGAAACCCGCCATACTTGAATCCCACGACAATGTCCGCGACCTGCAGGCCAGAGTCGTCGACATAATTTAGCACGGTGACTCTGTGATTAGTTGCTTTCATCATTCGGTACAGGGTATCTCCGAGCACTACGTTTCGAACGTGCCCCACGTGGAGTGCCTTGTTGGGGTTGACGCTCGTGTGCTCTATGACCACGTGCTGGCCGTGACCTGAATCATGGGCTCCGTACTGCTCCGGATTTGCCAGGACCTGGCCTAGCGTGATTTTTGAAAGCGCTTGATGGTCTACGTTGAAATTGATGTATCCGGCGGGGTGAGGTTCCACTGACTTGATGTGCCGGTCAGTCAAGAGCATGGGCTTTATCACCTCCACCAGCTCTGACGCAATTCTTGCAGGCGATTTTTTGGCTTGCTTGCCAAGCTGGAAAGCCACATTGCATGTGAGATCTCCAAATTCCTTGCGCGGTGGCTCGGATACTTCAAACGCGACCGATGGATAGCCTGCTGCTGCCAGGCTCGATTCGACCAGTTTTCGCGCTGATTCTATCAGGAGCCTAAATGTCAAGCAGATTTCACTCCCAGATAATTTAGCGCAAGGAAATCTATTGCTTCGGCCAGCCCCGCGCCTTCCTTTCCGCTTACTGTGTGGGTGGCCTTTGCCTTGACACTCTCCTCTGAATGTCCCAGGGCCACGCTGCAGCCGCAGATTTCAAACATCGAGACATCAGTTTCGCTGTCGCCGATAGCCACGGTCTCTTCCGGATCGGCCTTTAGCAGCTTCAGCGCCTCACTCAATCCCTTGGCCTTGTGCACCCCCCTTTCATTTATGTGAAATGCGTACTTGCTATCAGATAGATAAAGCGCAAGGCCGTGCTCGTCCAGAATTTTCTGGCCTTCCTTAAGATCAAATGTCCGCAGCAGCACGACTTCGGTCATTCGTGGAAAGACGGGCTTTACCTGCACTCCATCCAGGCTCTTCTTTAGCAATTCATATCCCTGAAGGCATTTTTCCTTACTTGCAAGCAGCATGTGTTCCTGCGGCGCCACAGTGATCGCGCCACCGTTCTCCCCGACAGCTATTCGCGTAGTTCCGCCAAAAACCGCGAGCACGAATGCCTCGATCGAAGATCTGCCTGTTACATAGATCACATTGTGACCAAGTCTTTCAAGGTGGCGGAGTTTGGCGACCGCGGCGAGGTGAATTGCGCCCCCGCCATTTTCGGTTAGGGTGCCGTCGATGTCCACTGCAAAAATCCTGAATTTTTTCACAGGCGGAGCTATGCGCGATTTGTTGATTAATAAGTGTAATCAGCCAGTTTCCAAACAGCGCGTTAGACAGAGATCTCTATTGCTATTTGGAAATATCCATGTTAAGAGATCCCTTCAGCATTTCTCGGAACGCGGACATGTCCTCCGGCGTCATTATGGTTACGGCACCCCCGGCAGTCACCGCCTGAGCCGGCAGCTGAGGAGTCCGCATTGGTTTTTCTGATGAGGCAGTCGTTATTTTCGCAGGCCTGGGAGGACCTCTTATCCTCCTGTCAGTAAGCGATTTTTGCTTCTTGACGTTTACCTTGACCTTGAAACCGTACTGGCCCTTGTTGCTCCACTTGTCCACTTCGACAATGTCGCCAGAGCCAACTATTCTGTCCCCTTCTCCTGTGACAACGGTAAAGTCCGTCTTGTCGCCAGTTCTTATGGTGGAAATTTTCTCGTAGAAATGATGCCAGTCAAGCGGGTTGGTGATCAGAGCCTGAACCGTGAGCATGTCACCCATGCTGACTTCCTTTATGTAGCTCGAAAGAATCTCGATACTGCAGAGCTTTGCGTACATCACTTCATTAGGGCGATTCTAAGATATATAACTTTTGGAAACTTGAACCCAAAATTTGAAATGTAGCGGCCTATGCAACCAGGAATTCTAGAATAATTCAATAATATGGCTTAATGCGTGCAATATTTGGAATGTCTTGAACAAGGAACTCAAAAGGAGACGGACTGTGATTTTGGATCGGGCTAGCCTCGCAGCAAGTGGGGTAGCAAGACGTTCGGTACATACTCGCTAGTTTGTAGGCAATGATCGAACAACAAAACAATAGAAATCTCATATCTCGAAAAAAAGTTTCTTTGCAAAAGCGCTGACACATTCCATATATTAGGTTACATTTCGATCGTAAGCGGGGCCCGTCGCCTAGTCAGGACAGGGTGCTGTTTCTTTTAGAGAAGCACATGCCTCCGAAGCCAGTTGTCGTGGGATCGAAGCCCACCGGGCCCGCTGTTCATTAGCTCGATGCCTAGAACACATTTCTGATGACAAGCGGTCGGGGCATTTACGCACTCGCTGCGCTAAACAAGGTCTACTATCTAATTTTTCGGTAGCCGTCATCACCTAGTGCGAATAATTCGCCCATGATGCATGGCGGCGGCAATAAATACAACCTGTTGCATTATTGTACGGGTCGATCTGGTGTCAGAAGAGAAAAAAATCTGGCAGCTAAAGGAAACCGCAAAGTGGTCAGACGACACTGAAGCAAAAAAGACCGCCATCAACGAGTTATCAAATCGGGGCGAAACGGCGCTTTCCTCGCTTGAAGAAATCTTGAATGTCACCATGCATGAGGACATCAAGAAGATTTGCATTGAAGCCATAAAGTCAATCCGAGAAAAAAAGGAAAACACCGAAGTTCAAAAAAAAGACGAAGCAGAAGGGGTAGAAGCAAAAAAGGAGCTCAGACTGGCTGACCTGCCCCCCTAATTTTTTGTAGGCAGACACACACTCACTTGCATTTCCAATTTCCTGCTCCCATTACCCAGAATTTCTGCCGCCAGCTAGCTCTATAAACCACGATGGCGGAATATTCGCGGCTCAAATGATGACCTGTTATCCGTGGGAGCAACAAGCGATGAAGAAATCACGACGGGCTGATGAGATCCAAATACATGATGTTCGTACTGGCTACTGACTTACGAGCAGGTCATAGAGCTGCTTCATTATTCTCGCGGTAGCGCCCCAGATCACATTATTGTCATATGTGAATTTGAAAGCGTCTTTGGCGAGTCGGTAATGCTCAGCATCAGGCTCGATGGTCCTGAGCGTTTCGATCAGCGGTGCGTCCAGCAACGCCTCCACTTCATTTTTGGAAATCCTATGTTCCGATATCCTGTCCTGCAAGGTTATGAACGGTACGATAAAGTGGTTGGAAGTAAATGTGCTTACCGCCCGCAAGCTTCCGACGACTTGATCTGGGCGCAAAAGTATCCCTATTTCTTCATCCGTTTCCCTCAGCGCTGTGGCAAGGAGGCTCCCGTCGGCTTTTGCATATTTCCCGCCCGGGAAGGATATTTCACCTCTATGAGATTTCAGGGTCGAGCTTCTTTTCGTCATAAAGACGTGTGGCCTGTGAGATGAGCTGTGATAGTGGATTATTACCATGACGGCGGACGGCGTGGCCCCGACGGAGTCACCCGGCATGTATTGCCCATGACGAATAGCCGGTGCAAGGTGTGATAGTATCTCCTCCCGTCGCAACGGATCTCTGATTGTCATCGGCCAGATATATGCTCTAGACATGCGACATCGCACTTAATAAGACCCGAAAATGATTTCGTTCCAAGGGATGAAGGTATCATACGAGCTGAATCCGCCCAAGATAATCAGGGGCAACGGGTTTGATCTTGATCAGCTCACCAATGACCTGAAGGTAATGGGGGGGCGGGCGTCGCAGCTTGCTGAACTTGTGGACGGGATACATCTTACTGACTCTGTCTTGGGAATACCGCGGATTTCTAGTGTTACAGCGGCTGCCTTTATTCAAAAGTTGCTTGGTGCGGGCGCAATCAGGATTGGCTGCAGCCTGAGGGTGCGAGATCGCAACTTTACTGCGCTTTCTCAGGCCGTCTCGGACGCGATTCTGGCAGGAGTCGAAAATCTACTTGTGCTTTTAGGCGACAGGCCTCCGCAAGCTATTGGCGACTCTGGGCTAAAGCCGAGCACCGCCGTGACGATGCTCAAGAAAGAGGGATATGACCAGAGGATAAAGCTTGATCTGTCATTTCCAGCAAAGAAGAGCGACTGCCCCGCCAAGTCCGTCCAAGCAAAGCTTGACGCCAGGCCACATTCCTTCGTGACGCAGTCGATATCTTCTCTGTCAGATCTTGGCGAGATAGTGGACCTTGCAAAGCCATGCGGCATCAAAGTTGCCGCCGTCATCATGGTTCCTGCTGAGAAGAACCGGCAGTCTGCCAAGATGATAGGGCTTGACTGGTCTGGCTATGAAAAAAACCCTGTGGATTTTGTAAAGAATGCCGGCAGGATAGCAGACAGGATCCTCATCACCTCTCCGAACAGCTTTAGGTCCGGGCTCGAGCTCCTGAATCAGCTGAAATAGTTCAGCCACCTGCCTTTCCTTTCTTTTCGATCATCTCTCCCTGCATCGCGTCTACTATCTGCCGGTGATATTCGCGCAGGTTTTCATCCTCGGGGAGCCTGGGCCGGCGATAGTTGACCGAAACCTCCTTCTTCACCCTGCCCGGCCTCTTGCTGAACACGACTACCTTGTCCCCAAGGCAGACTGACTCGGTAATGTTGTGCGTGATAAATACGATCGTCTTTCTGGTCTTTGCCCAGATAAGCTGGAGCTCTACCAGCAGCAGATCCCTGGTCTGGCTGTCGAGCGCCGCAAAAGGCTCGTCCATCAGCAATACTTCGGGGTCCATTACTATGGCGCGTGCAATCGCGACCCTCTGCTTCATCCCGCCTGAAAGCTGGTAGGTGTAGGCGTCGGCAAACTTGGTCAGCTGCATCATCTCCAGGTAGTGCATGGCCTGCTCGTGCCTCTTTGCTTTTTCTACTCCCTTCATCTTTAATCCAAATTCGACATTGTCAATGACCTTGAGCCAAGGAAACAGGGCGCTTTCTTGGAAGACCATGCACCTGTCAGGCCCGGTCTCGATAACGGGGCGGCCATCAAGGACGACCTCGCCCTCGGTAGGCTTGTCAAGACCTGCCAAGATATTCAACAGGGTGGTCTTGCCACAGCCAGACGGTCCGACAAAGCATACGAACTGCCCTTCCTCTATCGACAAATTGACATCCCTTATGGCATCAATGGTCTGCGTCTGGTTTCCTTCGGTAGATGTGAACCACTTGCCAATGTTTCTAGCCTCCAGCTTTGCCAATTCTATTACTGCCTACACCAGGTCGGTCGTGTCGCCGAACTGCTTCATCCTTGCTATGCGCCTTTTGTCCATGACTGTTATTACTGCGCCTGCGATCGCGGTTGCGATTCCGGCCACGAGCATGAACCCGAATATCAGGGTCATTACCGCAGACGAAATGTCGGCGGTGCTTAGAACCGATTCCTGCGAGCCCAGGATGATGGAAGCTTCAAGCGTCTGGACAGGAGATGGGTTTGATAATTCAAGAGTATAATTCCCTGGAACGTTAATCGGAAACGATTCGATCAATATAGGCGGATTCACCTCTTTCTGAACTATTGTCCGGCCTGTTGGATCGGCAAGTGTGACCATCGGTTTGCCGCCATCATAGTTTGGAAATGATACGACATATGCGCCCTGGCTCACGTTTGCGATGTTTTGCTGCACTTGCTGCGAGCCACTCGGCGGAATTGAATATTTCGGCTGCTCTTCAAGGTTGGTAATCAATCTCAAGCCATAATAGCCAAGGACAGACAGACTGATAGCTGCAATCGCTCCACCAGCGATGAGCATAATGTGCCCTTTACGCAATCGCAACCTGAATTCGGGAGGTTGCTGTAATAATATATTCTTATCAAGGAGATCGAGAATCAGATGCCCGCGGGTGGTTTTTCCCCTGCACCGATCATCGACCGGGCCGGAATTCACAGTACGAAATATTCTGCTTCCGGGTGATGGACCACCAGCGCAGCTGTGGATTGGTCGGGAACTATCTGGCCGGACTCTGTCAGGGTCATGCCAGATTTTGCCGGGTCAATTATCTCCCAAACCAGATGATGCTGCATGATATCGGGGCAGCTGGGGTATCCCCAGCTGTAACGCAGGCCACGCTTTGGACCGATCCCAAGTTCGTCTCTTATCTTCGCGTTGACCCACTCCGCCATAGCTTCTGCTGTTTCCACAGCAAGGCCGTGCAGATAATACGC
>DATBMW010000077.1:0-3102 GCA_036554645.1 Nitrososphaera sp. | reverse complement strand
CAAAGAACAAAGCGTTCCAGGTTTCTCAGGTGGTAGTGGGTTCAGGCAGCAAGAAAGGTGATTCGGACTACGAGTCGCAACTTGCAAAGTTCCCCGGACTGCGACAGGCAATAAATGAAACCATTTCGGCGGTGAAGGAAGAGCAAAAGCAGCTGGTAGAGCGGTCAAAGAACATGGGGATAAAGAGCGAAAGCATAGCGCTCACTCCCGATCTTGACGGTGAATTCACCGCGTCGGTGGCAGAGGTTATTCTGGAGGGCCTGCGCCACATCCAGCCGCCTGTGCTGGACAAGAAGGACAATAGCTATGGCCTCGCCCAGTAGCGCCCCCGGCAGCAAGAAATTTCTTTACTTTCCCCCTGATAAGGAGGGGCAGGAGCAGCATCAGCAGCAGGACCAGCGTGAGCAGGAGCTGCCGAGAGATGTGCTTGACCGGCTCCTCAAGGGGCTCGGAAGGGAAGCGCTGCGGGAAAAAACTCCCAGCCTGCAGGAACTTGAGCAGGCTTTGCAGTCAATGTCCGCTTCGCAGGAACAGCAGCCAGATCATGGGTCAGAGTCTCGGTCAGATTCCCGGGGAGAAAATGGAGGCGACTCGATGCCGCTAGTCAGGCAGTTGATTCAAAAAGGCTACCTGAAGGACTCACCAAAGTGGCTCAGCGCAAAGGGTTTCACTTCAATCGGCGGAAGAATTCTTTCAGATGTAATGAAGGCGCTAAAGGCGGGAGAGTACGGGATGCATGAAACGCAGGATCTAGGCAGCGGCTCGCTTATCCTTGACACGAGCAAAAAGTACGAGCCCGGCGACGACATGCGGCTGTTAAATGTCCCAAAGTCCCTTCTGAACGCGATCCAGAGAACCTTGAGGGAAGGGGGCAACATCCAGCTCCCCCTGCCCATCGAAGTCGACGACTTTGAAGAGTACGAGACGATGAAGGAAGTGAGGGTAGCCGTGGTCTATTGCATAGACCTGAGCTCCACGATGCGCTACTCCACCATGTACGGCGACATGAGCAGGATAGAAGCGGCAAAGCGCGCGCTCTGGAGTCTTTATCTTTTGAACCGCAAGTTCTTTCCCTCAGATACTGTCTACATCGTGGGATTTGGAGCACTTGCATCCAAGGTAGTGCCGCAGGACATACCATACCTAAAGACCTTTGAGCCGGGTGCTGACTTTTTGCATTACACCAACTACCAGGCCGCGTTCCGCCTCGCCAGCAAGCTTCTTCAAAAGGACGGGGCGCTTAACAAGAGAATAGTTCTTGTGACGGACGGGCATCCTAGCGCCTGCTTTATCGACGACAAGAGCGAGCAGGACAAGATACTGTCACAGAGGCCATACTCGCATTTCTATACCCCCGACAGGGAAACGATCAACACCGTGAAGCAGAACAACAGCATGGACCTTGATGTCGCATCTGGCGAGCTTGTGTACCTGTGCTATCGTTACCGGCAGGTAGACCAGTACATTGGCGAGCGAACAATAGTCGAGGCAAAGAAATGCCATTCCATGAAGATTGACATTGACACGATAATGATCAGTGAAGAGGATTCCCTGCTAGGATATGTCAATGAAATGGAAAAGTACGTGAAAGGCAGATCATACTACATCAACCCTGCCGACATCGACAAGGTTTTGCTTACCGATTATCTGAACAACAAGAAACAAAAGACTATCAGAGCGACTTCTCAGTGGTAGAGTGGTGTGGACAAGCTTAATATACAGACGAGATTTTGCTTTGCATAAGCAACGAATCATGCTGATCATCTTTGATGTAGAAGGAGTCTTGCTTAATGCCGAATACCTTCCTGTTCTTGCTCAGATAAGAGGCCCAAAGAAAGAGAAAGAGATCTGGGACATCACCAATGCTGGTATAAGGGGCGAGATCGACTGGGAGGAGGGCCTGCGGCGACGCGTCCACGCGCTTCGCGGGATAACCTACGATGACGCGAAAAAGATAGGCGAGAGCCTTCCACTCATGCCGGGAGCTAAAGAGCTCTGTTCTGCGCTCAAAAAGGCAGGATGGAAAATGATCGCAGTCTCGGGCGGCTTTACAATAATTACTGACAGGCTCAAGGAAGAACTCGGGATTGACAGGATATTTTCCAACCAGCTGGTATTCAATGATGGCAAGCTGGAAGATGTGGTGATGCACGTGACGTCCGACAAGGCTGCGGCAGTGAGGTCAACCATAAAGGAATGGGGATTCAGAAAGGAGGACATTGTCGTTGTAGTCGACGGAGCAAACGACCTGAAACTGTTTGCTCTGGCCGGCTTTACGGTCGGATTCTGCCCTGTAGACGTGGTGAGGGAAAAGGCAGACGAATCTATCGACAAGCGCGACCTCAGCCTCCTGCTCCACTTGTTAAAAAAAAAATTCGGCGAGACGGCATTGATTAACGCCGCTGCCGGCAGAAGGCAATAGGATAACCGACCCGTTTTTTAACTGCTATCGTCATTACCCGCCATATTGATAAGGATAATCCCCATCATGATCTCCTCTGACATAAGGGAGGGAGACGATCTTGGTGCCATAATTACCGATGCTGCCAGACGAAACAATCGCAGGATTCTCGACGGGGACATCATCGTAATTGCACAAAAGATCATCTCAAAGGCGGAGGGGCGCATAGTCGATCTCCGTACAATCCGCCCTGGTAGGATGGCAAAAAAACTCGCGAAGGAGCAAGGAAAGGATCCGCGGGTGGTAGAAGTCATGTTGCGTGAGTCAGCATCTATCGTGAAAGCAAAAATGGGCATCATTATCAGCGAAACGAGACACGGCTTTGTGTGCGCCAACGCCGGAGTCGATCAGAGCAACGCGGAAGGCAAAGAGTCTGCCATCCTGCTTCCAACCGATCCTGACAGATCTGCGCGCCGTCTTTCAGATTCAATTGGTAGGAAAACCGGCGCAAAAATAGCCGTCATTATTGCGGACACGTTTGGCAGGCCGTTTCGCATCGGGCAGACAAACACGGCTATTGGAGTGGCAGGCATCAAGCCGATCAAAAGCTACGTTGGAAAACGCGACATGTACGGGAGAAAATTGCAAGTGACTGAAATCGCAGTTGCCGACGAGATAGCCTCTGCCGCAGAACTGGTGAT
>DATBMW010000031.1:0-10267 GCA_036554645.1 Nitrososphaera sp. | reverse complement strand
CAGGGCCAGGAGGCTGGGCTACAAAGCAAAACAGGGAATCGTTGTAGTCAGGACCCGCGTCGGCAGGGGCGGCATGCGAAAGCAGAGGCCGGTTTCAGGCAGGCGGCCAAAACACATCGGCGTAGTCCGCATAAAGCAGGGCATCAGCATGCGCAGAGTCGCCGAGCGAAGGGTGAATGAGAAATACCCCAACCTAGAAGTGCTCGGCTCTTACTTTTTGCACAAGGACGGAATGAACATCTGGTACGAAGTCATCCTGGCAGACCCGGGGCACCCCGCAATCTCTAAGGACAAAGAAATGCGCGGCAAGCTCAAAGCATTCGCAAAGTAGCTATCTCACGATTCTAGCCTGTTAGCATTGTCAACCGCTATTTCGCGGCAAGCTTTCTTGCGGCTTCAACGATGGACATCACTTCGCCTGAAGGAGTTTCCTTGTCCATCGACAGATAGTAGATATGCTCCTCGCCTGGAATCGTAAGGATCTTTACCTTCTCGTTCTCTGTCAGAGTATATTCCATCCTTCCAATCGACTTTTCAAAGTTCTTGCGCAGCTGGCTCCTGGTCGCCTCGATGAAATACTCGTTTCTGGCCTCTTCCGGCTTTAGCAAAGGCTTTACTCCCTTGCGCAGGCTTCCGGCAAGAGTCCGGCCAAACCTGTTGGTGATCCCGGCGTAGCGGATGTGCTGGGAAATCGACAGCATGGCGCTGCATTTTTCGCGGTACTTTACAGTCTCGGGGTTGGCCTGCGGTTTGCTGGACATGGGATTTATTACGATTCAGGCGATATATGAACTACTTTGCACTGATCAAAAGATCTGGAGGTTATCTGGAAATACGCTCTAATACCCAAACCATCATTCCTATACTGAATGGAAATCAGGGCCAGCGAAAAGTCAGCAATGCAAACCTATTCAGAGTCGCGCAAGGGCCTGCTAAAGCATGTCGCGCTGCAGCTGTGCACCTGCACCTGGATCGAAATTCTGACCGGCGTCGGAATAACTGCCTACCTCCTACTGGTCCTTCAGGATGTCCGGCTTGCGATTATTACTGCCGGTCTTTTTGCGCCACTCATAGGCTTTCACTTTGCCCTAAGCAAGGTCTCGCACAAAGATGATCTCGTGACTATAAAGAAAAAATGAAAGCCGGCTTTTAGCGCGCCCGGCTCGTCATCAAGTCTAGCTGCCTCTGAACTTTTTCTCGGAGCAATGCAGAGACTGTGTACAGGATAAGTGATGTAACCAGCAGCATCATCCCAATGACAGCCGACCCTACTGCAATAAGGATCATGTTTGTCGATACATAGCGGGTGGCAGAGAACAGGTCCAAGGTCCAGGTCACGTATATTCCTGCGATGATGAGAAAAGCGATCCCGGGCAATCCGTAGAACGAAAGCGGGTGGTAAATCGAAAGGAACTTTATGATGGTCAGCACGATTCCGACTCCGTGCATGACAGGGTTGTGCGTGGATGCATCTTCTACATCGTAGCTGATTGAAATTGGAACATCTTTGATAAGCAAATTCTTTTGCCCGGCCCTCATGAGTATCTCGGTAGAGACGGCCATTCCCTCCTCTGTGAGTTCTATCTCTGAAAGGGCCTTCTTGCTGTAGGCGCGAAAGCCGCTCTGCGCGTCGGTCAGGTTGCGGTATGAAGTGATCTGGGCGAGCTTTGTTATCGCCTTTATGCCAAAACTTCTGTACGCTGGAACCTTCTTGCTGTCTTCGCTGTTCATGAATCTCGAGCCTATCACAACATCGTACCCGCCTTCCAGGATTGGCTTTACGACTGCAGGTATCTGATCCGGATTGTGCTGGCCGTCGGAATCTATGGTCACCATGACGTCCACTCCTTTTTCCTTCGCAGCGCGAAACAGGGTCTTTATCGCGGCGCCGTAGCCCCTGTTGACAGGGTGCTTGATAACAGTCGCGCCAGCCTCAGCCGCCTTTTCATACGTAAAATCGGAAGACCCGTCGTCACACACAATTACCTCATCAGCATGTGCCTTCGCCGCCCTTACCACGTTGCCTATGCTTTTCGCCTCATTGAACGCAGGGATACAAACAACAGTGTAAGAGGCACTTCCGGGCATGAACGAGAAAAACCATGGACAGGCGGATATAAGGGCGCTATAATGTAAACAAGATTACATACTGTGTTCTCATTTCTGATTCCATCAGGGTCAGTCCTGCTCTCTGGCTCTGAGTGGCTCGGCTGGCTTGCGCAAGAATACTCGCACTTCCTTCAGGATCAGCATGAAAACAAGCGCATGCGATATTGCTAGGATAGAGTACGTCGCAGCAAACGTTGGCCATTCCTGTGGGGCTGGGGGCAAGAATACCCCGCCCTGCATATTAGATGCTATAAAAATCGAAATAACAAGAAAGCCCAGTATCGGCAGGGCTACGTGGGCATCCTTGTCCGACTGGAACATGTTGCTCTGACTATCTCGCTTGTGGGCGACCAGGAAGAGAACGACTGTGGAAAAGTCCAGCAGGGACCTTGCCAGCATGAACTGGGCCCGAGACAGGTTCGTGACAGCGTAGTCATAGGCCGGTCCCAGCGATTGGTCCCAGAGGCCATAAAACACGGGCGGCTTGCCCAATAGAATGTCGCCCAGAATGTGGGATAGTGTTGCCAGGTAATATGGAAGAATCTTCATTCGCCAGCGCAGGAATAGGGGAAGATAGGCGACAGACCAGAAAACAATCGAATGGGTGAGTGTGTGGTGCCCAATGAATTCATAGAAAATAAAATCTGCATCAGGAATGATGGCCGCAATGAACAGCAGTATAATTGAAACCTGTCCGGCCTTTGACCGGTACCTGCTAGATACCTTGGCGGTACGGTTTACAAGATATGCCAGGGCCATATGTCCGGCAAAGAACAAAGTACACAATGTGGTTAGATCCGTTCATTTAAGCTCTGCTAAGTAGCTCGATAACCACAACAGGGTTACCGCGGCATATTGTGCGCAACGTACTTGCCTAAAATGTCGGCCTCGATGTTCACGCGGTCGCCCCTTGATCTCTGGCCTAGGGTTGTTGCCTTGAGCGTGTGAGGAATCAGCGAGATCGAGACCCTGTCATTATCGACATCGACAAGAGTGAGGCTCACGCCATCTACTGCTATGGAACCCTTGGGAACGACCGACCTGAGTAGAGCATCGTTCAGCTTTATCCAGACCTTGGTTTCGGATTGAGCCTTGATTATGTCATCAATTATTCCGGTGCCATCGACGTGTCCGAGAACAAAGTGGCCCTCGAGTCTGTCGCCGACCCGAAGTGACCTTTCAATGTTCACCCTGTCGCCGGGTCTGAGGTCTCCAAGGCTTGTCTTCCTCGTCGTTTCCGCAACCATCTCAAAGTCCGCATCGGCCCTTGACAGCTTTGTCACTGTAAGGCAGGTCCCGCTGACACAAACACTGTCACCCTTTTTCAGGCCGCGGCTCAATTTCCCCAGCCCTATTCTCAGGAGGGTGTCTGCTCCCTTCTTGCTCTTTGAGACAGACTTTACGGTGGCAGTTCCCTCGATAATGCCGGTGAACATCTGTTTGTGGTACTAGGTTTTGAATATTTAATATCAGCTCTCCTAGGGCTTTGTAAATAATGGAATTCTTGCTGCTTAGTAATAGTGCTAAAATATTACAAATTACAGCCTGCGGTTAGCATGATTAATCACTCGATGCCACCATTTTACATGTGATCGCAAATGTCGTTTCCAATCGCATCAAACTTCAGGCCAAGGCTGGTGACGTCGATAGGAACGCTCAGGCTGCTGGGTGGGATTTTTGCACTCGGGGTTGGGCTGTTCTTGATGTCCTCTCCTGAGGGATATCTGAATTTCATGGAAGAGTCACTGTCAGACTACACATCGGCTGAAGAGGTGGAATTTTCTGCTGCCTTTACAGGAGTCCTTTTCGCGGTACAGGGCATCATTGGAATTGTCATCGCATTCGCGACCCTTCGAGGTAAAAAATGGGCGTGGACTGCCAACGTGATATTTGCGTCCACTCTGATATTTCTGTTGGCGCTCGACGTAGCTTCTGGCTATGCGAAAAGCGCCATGGGAATACTATTCAATGCCTTCATACTGGCCTACATGTTCGCCCGGCCAGTGAAAGCATATTTCGGAAGAATTGACATGCCCCCAACACTCATGAGTCCCAACACAGCCGCAGCCTAGTGCGGCCATCCATTTTTATCAATCAGAATTGTTTATCTGCAATCAAGACGCCACTGTGCTGTGTGCCTGACCGGTGTTTACTTTGGCGATGCTCTTGCAACCTACGGGTTTGGGACCGCGCATCCGCTGGGTAACGACAGGATCCACGCTTTTTGGAAGAAATTACAGAGCGAACGCGTCAGCAACGTTGTAGTAGAACAGCCTGTCTTAGCGACCGAGCAGGACGTGCTGTCATTCCATGATAAAGAGTACGTCGAATTCGTCAAGATGGCGTCAAAGCGCGGCGGAGTGCCGCTGGACAGGGGCGATACTCCTGCATACAAGGGGATCTATGAGGCAGCGCTCTATACTGTCGGCTCTACGCTTGCAGCGCTTGAAATAGTGGTCAGGGGCAAAGATGTAACGGGAAACAGGATCGAGCATGCCTTCAACCCGATAGGCGGTCTGCACCATGCAATGCGCGGAGCAGCTTCGGGCTTTTGTGTCTTTAACGACATCGGAGTGGCCATTATTGCGGCGAGAAAAAAATACGGCCTGCAGAGGGTTGCCTATGTGGATATCGACGCGCATCATGGCGACGGCGTCTTTTACGAATTCGAACAAGACCCTCTGGTCTTTTTTTCAGACATTCACGAAGATGGACGCCATCTTTTTCCTGGAACAGGCTCAGCGGATGAGAACGGCAAGGGAGAGGCAGAAGGCACAAAGCTCAACATTCCTGTAGAACCTGGCGCCGGCGACGAAAAGTTCATCACCGAATTTCGCAGGGTAGAAAAATTCATTGACAATGCAAGACCCGAACTGATAATACTGCAGTGCGGCGCCGACAGCCTTGCCGGCGACCCGATCACACATCTGAAATATTCTCCAAGGGCCCACAGGCACGCGGCCGATGTCCTGCACGCACTCGCCCACAAGCATTGCAAAGGAAGGATAGTCGCACTTGGAGGTGGAGGCTACAACAGGGAAAATATTGGCGCCGCGTGGACCGAAGTTGTAAAGTCGTTTGCTAGCGACATCTCCGGCTAGTCAAACGAAACGGCACTGCCGGTTATGCTTGAGGTACCGCGGCAGGAGGATTCGCAAACTTCGCATTCCTGTTCACAGCCAGCGCCAGCGCAACCGACGCAAGCGAGATCAGGGCTGCCACGAGAAATATCAGGTTGTACGCGTCAGGAGTGGGGAACTGACCATCAACCCCCGGAACGGTACCCTGATACAGCTGCTGCAATGCCCCGGCAGAGGCCGGACCCACTGACATTCCGACCAGGTTGAGGAGCAGAGTCATTCCAAGGGCAATGCCTGTCATTTCCATCGGCACCGAAAGGAGTATCACATTAAAGGCGCCGGTTATAGCAAGAGAAAGTCCGGCTGCAAGTATCGTAAGACCAACTGAAACCATGGTTCCGGTAGAATGGAACATGAGCAGAATAAAGAATCCTACCGCGCTGATTACCGTTCCAATTAGCGTCAGTTTTGTGTTCTTTATTTTATTCACTATAAAGCCTGACATTATTGTCCCTATGAGCAGCACAACCATGAACGGAAGCTGGACGTTTGCAACGGCCAAGGCATCACCTCCAAATCCAAGCGGCAGCGGGCTTCTTACAAGGACAGGAATAGTCAGGTATACCATGAAAATGGACATGAAGACCAGCATGAGGATTATGGTCGGAGGAAGGAAAAGCTTGTTAGTCATTAGCTTGAGGTCAAGCAGGGGAGAGCGCACTCTCTTTTCAATGAAAATAAATGCTGCAAGCGAAACTGCTGACGCGGCAAAAAGCCCTACTACCTGATACCCCGCGCCGGCACTTTCCAGAAAAGTGATGCCGGCGAGAAATGAAATTATCGCAGCCGCAAGGGCCAGTGCCCCTTTTATGTCAATTGAACGTTCGCTGGTCTGACCGCTATTCGCCTCCGCCGGAGCTAGACTCGGGATACGCACGAACTTGGCTATTATGAACCAGAGAATAATCGCCGGGGGAAGTATAGCCAGAAAAGTTGCCTGCCAGCCAAAGCTTTGGATTATCGCTGCACCACCAACCAGGCCCACAATTGCCCCGCCAGAAAATGTAGAGCTGAATATCGTCTGGCCTATCCCGAGCTTTTTCTCGGGCAGCACTTCTCTGATGATTCCAAAAGCAATAGGGAACATCGCCATCCCAATGCCCTGGGCCGCCCTAGCTACGACCATGAATTCCATGTTGGTGGCAAACCGCCCTGCCAAAAGTCCCACTGCGTAGACCCCCATCACGATGAGAAGGATCTTCTTTTTGCCATAAATGTCGGAAAGCCGGCCTCCTATAGGAGTCATGACGGCGGCTGCAATTATGTAAGACGAAAGTAGCCAGGATGAAGTGCTGTACGATATGTTGAAATCGCGAATGAAATCAGGAATGGCAGGCAATATCATTGTCTCGTCAAACATGACGATAAGGCCAAGACAACTCAGAATGATGAGCGTTGCCCATCCTGAACGATTCATGTCCTGTTTTTCTACGCTAACCACTCTTCAACAACCTATCTTTGTGCCAGGCTCCGGAAATCCCCTGAACCACTAGAGGGTCGGTGCAACGCACAAGGACTTTTTTGGTACCGAGCGTTTAATAAATTCAGCAGTATCCAAACACTAACCCAGTCAGCACTTCCGTTCATGGTTAGTATTATCCTACTGCCCACTTGACGGCTGTACTCCATCATGTTCTTGGAAAAGCATGATCAAGGCATGCTAACAATTCACTCTTTGAGCGATAACTTAAAAGAACCAATTCGATGACTCTTTGCGCAGAGATGAGTGAAAGTAGGGCAGCCTATGATAAAGTACTCAGGCTGATGCGCGAGCACCATGAATGGTTTGGCAGGTCTATTCCGCTTATTGCAAGCGAAAACGTCCCAAGCCCTGCGGTAAGAGAGGCGCTTATGTGCGACTTTGGCAACAGGTACGCCGAAGGGTGGCCCGGCGAACGGGTCTACGCGGGCTGCATCTACATCGACCAGGTTGAGCTTGCATGCAACGAGCTTGCGCGCAAGGTGTTCAGGTCGGAATTTGCCGACTGCAGGGCAACGTCGGGAGTCGTGGCAAACCTAGCGATATACGCCGCGTTTTCAAATCCCGGCGATTACATGATGGCCGCGTCGATCCCGTCCGGTGGGCACATATCACATGGCAAGAAAGAGCATTCCGGAACCGCGGGACTTGTGCACGGGCTGAACATCGAGCACTACCCTTTCCTGAAGGAGGAAATGACAATTGATGTTGATGCGACAAAGAAAAAGATCGAGGAGATGAAGCGCGATGGTAAGGCTCCCAAGATAGGGATGTTTGGCGGAAGCCTGTTTCTGTTCCCTCACCCCGTCAGAGAGCTGGCCGGCTTTATGCACGATGAGGGGATGTATGTCAATTACGACGGCGCCCATGTCGCAGGGCTGATAGCAGGCGGCGAGTTTCAGGACCCACTTAAGGAAGGTGCCGACTCGATGACGATGAGCTCGCACAAGACTCTCTGGGGCCCGCAGGGAGGCATCATTGTATCGTATGAAAAGCACGCCGAGGCCATCAAAAAGGCGATATTTCCCGGCAACACTAGCAGCCACCACCTGCACCATGTCGCGGGCAAAGCCATTGCTCTTGCAGAATCGCTGGAATTTGGCAAGGCATACGCAAAGCAGGTGATAAGAAACGCCAAGGCGCTAGCAGAAGCGCTTGCCGGCTTTGGATTTGGCGTTCTGGGTGAAAAGCGAGGCTACACCGCATCTCACCAAATAGCAGTTGATGTCACAAGGTTTGGTGACGGAGGAACGATCGAAAAAGACCTAGAGAAGGCCGGCATTATCTTGAATAGACAGCTATTACCGGGAGACATAAAGGCTGGAAGGCACTACATGCACCCAGGCGGCGTTAGGATAGGGGTGCCGGAAGTGACGCGCCTTGGAATGAAGGAAGGCGAAATGAAGGACATTGCCAATTTCATAAAGCGTGTAGTAGTGGACAAACAGGATTCGGCAAAGATAGCTTCCGAAGTCGCAGATTTCAGGAAGAGGTACCAGAACGTGCAGTATGCCTTTGACAACGCTGTGAAGGCGTACGAATACGTAAGCCTGGTCGGAAAAAAATGACAGAATCGTGGACGGCCAGATGTTAGAAATTCAGTATGACAGCGGCAGGATTGTGGACCAGCAGCAAAGGAAACACCTGGATTGAGATATGAGAAAATTAACGCCTGCTTTCCGCAGCCCAGCAGCAACATTCTTGCAGTACACAATTAGGGCAGCTGCAAGGTGTGGGGCTAGTCCTACATTCAGAAGGCAGGCAACCGCAGTAAGCGCACTTTATTTCCATGCTTTCTTACCCCTAGAGATGTTAATATTGGTACACTCTTGCATCCTACTTTAACAAATCATCTTCCAACGAGGCTTTCGCTGCTGAGTTGATCCTTGACGGAGGCCAAGATGGCTGCGATAGCTATTTTTTATCAACACTTTCTTCGAGTGGTTCCGGCGGGTCTTTTCTATATGCCACTTTGAGCCAGACGGGCGTGATAATTGTAGTAAGTGCAACCATGATGATTACAGTAGTGTAAATGTCATTAGTGAGCGCACCCGACGACACTCCGACACCTGCAACGATCAGGCCAACTTCACCCCTTGAGATCATCCCAATTCCCACCTTCATCGCCTTACCCTTGTTCTTGAGGAAAATTATCGCTGGCAGACCGCATCCGGCGAGTTTTGTTCCTATTGCGACTGCTATTATGATACCAGCCAGGTATAGCACATTGACATTGATACCGCGAAGATCAACTTGAGCTCCGATTATTGCAAAAAACAACGGAGCAAAGATAATTTCCAACTTGGAAACATATCCTTCCATCTGTTTTATGACGCGCGTACTGGCAACTGCCATGCCTACTGCAAAAGCGCCGACTATTGGGGAAAGACCGACGGCCGCGGCAATACCGGCGGCTGCGAAAAATGAAGCAGTTGTTATGCCTTCAACACTGCCCTTTGACTTCCATAGCCTCTCAACATGTAATACTCTTGGAATTATGAAGATAGTTGCGATGAGAAGAGCGGCAAAAATGCCAAGTATGTATAGAATAAGCAGTGTAATTTCCACAAGGTCTGGCGCAAGGTTTCCGGTCTGCACCATCGTTGTAACTACCGACAGCACAGCTATTGCAAGTATGTCATCAACTATTGCAGCTCCTAGTATCAGACGCGCTTCAGGCGCATGGATTCTTCCAAGCTCTGTCAAAACCTGGATTGATATTGCGATGCTTGTTGCGGTCAGTGCCGTCGCGATGAGTGTTGCTTGCAGTGCATCTACGCCAAATGCAATAAATGCATAGTATCCTACAAAGAAAGGAATGATCACTCCAATAGAGCCGACAGTAAATGCTGCAGGGCCTCCTTTCAGGAATTCCCGCGGAGTGATGTGCAATCCTGCTATGAACAGAATAACTATAGCCGCTATCTCGCCAACATGCCTGACCGTCTCACTAAGGTTGACAAACGGCTCACCATCAACAAGATACAATCCACCTAGAGCAAACGGGCCCACGATGATGCCCGCCGATAATTCACCCAGCACTATTGGCAGCTTGATTCTATGAAATAGCTCTGCCATTAATTTGGCAGCAAAAAGCAATATGCCCAGTGAGATTATTACATGAATGAACTCTGCTGCCAACTATCATCAGATGCCAGTATTTCCTTGCGGCACCTTATATTGGTTTAACACGGTCCGGTGTTTGCCTTAATCCTCACTGACTGGCAGTACCGCGGCCCTGACAATTACTGAAACTGGACTCCGATTTGAAACACTGTTCATGAGCGGTCTCGAACAAGGTGCGGGCCCGTCGGGATTGAGTCCTTCGATTTTGTGGGTTCTAATACTTGAGATGCTATGCCTGAGTAATGTGAGAACCATTTGTATAAAAGCAATTCGCTTTTGAGCTGTTCAGCCAAACTGATCGTCTTGCGGGCCAGTGGTTTCAGTTTCGATAGCGGCACGCAATCCCGCAGAGCCTCCGCCTATGATAAGGACATCGCAGGCGCGGATAGATATTTTCATCACTCTATTCCCG
>DATBMW010000073.1:0-8058 GCA_036554645.1 Nitrososphaera sp. | reverse complement strand
ACGACATTTCACCCACTAGGCCCGACATTACCCAGAATGACGCAAGAACGATACCGCTCAAGGACAACAGCGTTGACATGATCTTTATCGACTCGCCCTACGGCGACAACATTGACTATAACGACCATCCCGGCAACATTGGCAAGATCTCTGCCGAGTCCGAGGAATTCTATGGTGCTCTTGATAAGGTGATTTCTGAATGCCACCGGGTCCTCAAGCCGGGCAAGACGCTGGGCTGGCTCATCGGGGACCAGTGGGTAAAGAAAAAGTTCACCCCCGTCGGATTCAAGATCTACGATCAGCTCTCCAGGCACCTTGAGACAGTCGATATCGTCTGTGTAGCCCGCAGGAGTCAGGCGTCAAACACGGGTATCTGGCACAACCGCGCCCTGCGCTTCAACTTTTACCTGCGAGGCTTCAAGTATCTGTTCATAATGCGAAAGCCTGTGGAATCCGGCCAGTGGAAAGGAAAGAGAAAGGTCACCTGGGCTCGGTACGAGAGATAGTAGGCGGCCTTTCAAGGCTTCACCGGTCAAGATGACCTGCATATCATCATGGCATAACAATCGTGGGATTTGTTCCTGGTGTGAGCGGTGGGTGTGCAAACAGCGCACTTGATACATTCGTCCCACTATTACTAGGACGAATGTAACATAGTCTAGCACTTTTACTGACTATCGAGGTCACTTGGCAGACTATTTGGGGACTATTTAGCCATCATATACGATTTCCGTCTTTCTTCAACCTCGAAGCAAGAGACCAGACGAGCCTTGATGCTAGGATAGCCGTCATTCCTGCCAGTATGATCACAAACATTGCGGTGCTGAGTTCAAGGAGCGGACTGGTTCCTGTGCGAGTCGCAGCTGCCAGCGTCATGCCTGCCGCAGCTACCACAGCCATCATGATAGCCAGAGTCCTGGTATCGAGCTTGAGCCTCCTGTGCATGGGCTTGGCCAGTACTGCAAGCGGCGCCAGATACACGGCACCGATAAGCATGCTGGCGGTTGCGCCGGCTGCCATGGATCCAAGTTCTCCACCATTTGCTGCCCAGAACATCCTTTCGGAAACCCCGAGTATTCCAAATAGCGGATAAATGGTAGTCTTTACTGTCTGTTGCAGCCATGGCTGCTCTCTTTCATAGTCGGCAACCTGCGGGCTGAATGAGTAATACACACGGTTGAATGTATTCATGAATGCCGCGCCTGATGTTGTGGAAAGGATATAGTTCTCTCTGAAATTGCGGAGGTACTGCACCTGTGGAGTTAACTCGGAGCCAAATGCCGCGGTCGCGATGAGACATCCTGATGGCTGCTGCTCATCTCCGCCAGTTGTATCTTCGTCATCAAGGACTGGCTCCGGATTGTCAGCAGTTGGATCGATGTCTTCCTCTGGAGGAGGTGGAGGAACCGAACCAACCCCTATCGGGCTGGCCTCGATACCGACGGCGGCTATGTATTTGACTGATGTTATTGATGGGGGTTCAGGGTCATCGCCCGGCGCAGAAACCGGAGTGACTTCCGCCCTCAGTTCTATTACGTGCTCTCCCTGTGGCAACGGGTTAATCATGATCCAGTATCCGTCTGTCATCATGTTCACGCTTCCTTCCCCTGCAACAATATTAAGGTCCGGGACCTGTACTTCAAATACGCTAGTTCTGGCCTTGTGATCTTCAAGCCCTGAAATGGGTGTCCCGTCTATGGTTGCTTCGACTTTCGTAACGTCTCCAAGGCCATCTTCGACGCAGGCAGCGAATTCTTCATCTGTGCCAAGTGCAAAAGTCGCGTCGTTGCATTCAATCGTAATAATTGGCATGAAAATAGCCCTACCTTCAGGCACGGAACAAGTCCTCTCTCTAATTCCTTCGGTTTCGCCAAGTAGGAACCACACGTCGCCATCAGGCTGGTTTTCATCACAGGTAATTCCGTCTCGGTCAAATATCGGGTTCATATCCGAGGGCACGGAAAGAACCCACTGCCAGTACCTCGCAGCCCATTCCTCATAAGAGGCACCGTACGGACTAGAATCAGGGGTCGCTACCAAGTCTGCCTGCGCGTACGCGCTTGTCAATCCATCTTGCTCAACAATGCCGATCGCTGTCATGGACACCAGTAGGGTCGCAATAATACTAGTGATTACCAGAGCCGGTAGCTTGCTCACGTTGCTTCTCAAAATTTCTCGAGCTCTTGTTGATTCTGGGTAATTATAACAATTACCTATTGGAATCACATAGTTCATTGAGTCGTCATAATCGCGAGATTGAGCTTCTTAAAAAAAGGAAAAAAGAAAAAGAAGAGGTGTTGCCACCTGTTCTATTCGCGTCTTACGAAGGAGGTCCCGTGGGAGCCACTGCTATCTGTGCGCCGTTCCACTCCATCATTTTCAGTGTGTTTATGTTGTTTTGCTTGACTGAAAATGGCAGAGGAACGTATGTCAGATCATCAGCAAAGGCCTGACCGGGGCCGTTATTCCAGTTGAGCCATTTCTTGAATTCTTTTGCTTCGGCCAAGTTGGCAAACTGTCCGTTGTCCTTGCTTTCCTCGAAGAAGATGTAGTAGGAGAACGACGTGATGGGATAAGAGCCTCCTCCGCCAGCGTTTGTGGTTGATACTCCTGCCCATGACTCGTCGCCTTTCGGAAGTGGGTTCTGACCAACGTAGTTGGTTATAGCAGCCTTCCCAGAGGACAAGCTCGGAGAAATGTATTTGGCAGCTTTGTTCTTCACTTGGGCCGTGTCAATGCCTTCGGTGACTGCGAAGGATAGTTCAAGGTAGCCCATTGAGAAGTCGGTGGACTCTACTTGTGCAGCAACGCCAGCGTTACCATCTCCGCAGATCTGGGTCGCAGCGGACGGCCAGGTTGGTGACTTGCTCGTCCCTACCTGTGAAGCCCATTGGCTGTTAGTCTTGGTCAGGTATTCTGTGAAGACGAATGTCGTTCCAGAGCTATCACATCTGTGGACTGTCACGATCGTATCGCCTGTTAATTTTGCCTGAACTGCCGGTGTTTGCAGACCCTTTATCGCGTTGTGGTTCCATGTCTTGACTTTTCCGAGGAAAATGTCTCCAATTACCTTGCCCGTCAGCCTGAGCTCATTGTTCCCCAAGTTTGGATGATTTATCGGCACGGTGACTGTACCTACTGTTATAGGCATGGTCAATGGCGTACCGTGGGTCGCAAAAGTCGCCTGCTCGCTGACTGAAAGTGGAGCCTCTGATGCTCCCCAGTTCACCAGCTCATTTGTAATGCCAGTGATACCTGCGCCGCTTCCTAGTGGTGTATAGCTAATATCCGCAAACGGCCTAACGCCTTCGTATTCGTCAATCCACAGCTGAATCAATGGGTCCGGGAATGTCGCGCCCTGACCTGAAAGGGCGATGTTTGCATATGCGGGAACAGACATGGTCGAAACCAACACGCTCGACACCAAAAAGATGCCTGCAATCACACCTGCAATGGTGTATGCTCTCGTAGTCATCAAGACAGACCGTAATAGGTATTTGTATTATAGCATAGCGAACGTGATTTCAGGAGATCTAGTGTTTTGTTGCTGTCAAAATACCGCACTGCTGCCAGCCATGTCTTTACTTGTTTTGCAAAGTCGTCTTCATAGAGCACATAGTAGAGCACTGGACAGGACTTTTCTACATTCATAAGAACCGAGATCATAGTTCACGTGATTTCATATAGTAAAGGATATTATGTTGCCCAGAAAGTTAGACTGCAACCTCGGTTCCCAATATGACCTTCAGTGTTGCTGGCGACAAAGATCACAAGAGGATCATCGCGACTTTCATGCTGAGGAAGAGGATCAAGCAAGACAGGATTTTCAGACTGATTCTATTCGCGGCAGGAGGCTACATCCTCGTCATCATGGGACTGCTGTTCCTTACGTTATCCCAGGGCTCGATCCCGGTCCTGGAATACATGGGGTTGGAATTTTTCTATGGTATTGACTGGAACACGGTTGAAGGAAGGGAAACTTATGGAATTCTTCCTTACGTGATCGGCACGCTGGTGAGCTCTGCGATCGCAATGGTAATCGCGGTACCAGTCAGCCTCATGATAGGGATTTTTCTTTCCGAAATGACGGGGCCCAGGGTAAGCACGCCGATTTCTTTCATTATCGAGATACTAGCATCGGTTCCAAGTGTCATTTACGGCCTCTGGGCCATATTTGTATTCAGGTTCTGGCTGGTTGATTATGTTGAATTGCCTTTGCACAACGCTTTTGGAGATAACCTATTCCTTTTCGCCCGCACCCCGTTTGGTCTGGATATTTTTACAGCAGGGATCGTCCTTGCTATAATGATTATCCCTATTATCTCGGCGGTAATGAGGGAAATAATGAAGACGGTGCCGGACTCACAAAGAGAAGCGGCTTACAGCCTAGGTGCCACCAGGTGGGAAATGGTAAAGACAGCGATAGTGCCGTACGCCAAGTCAGGTCTTCTGGGGGCGTCCATTCTTGGACTTGGAAGAGCAATAGGTGAAACCATTCTTGTAACCATGGTAATCGGAGGCGTGAAAGGAGCCGCGGCCATTCCTGACTCGCCTTTCGCCCCAAGCAATACGATTGCAGCTATCATAGCCCAGAATTTTGCCGAAGCGTCAGGCCTGCAACTATCGGCTCTTATCGGCGGCGCCCTGGTACTTGTGATACTCGCATTTGGAATCAACCTTCTGGCGCATTTCATGGTTTCAAGGATGGTCAAGACTGTGCCAACAGCGTGATAGATATATGAATCGAAATGAGTCACGCCGCCAATTGCATGAAAAGTATCTGAGGCAGCTTCCAAAGAGCTCGTCCAAAAGAAAACTGACTGACAGGCTTGTTGGCTTTGCTGCCATAGCATGCATAGTGATCGTTTTGATCCCGCTTGTCAGCATTATTTATGAAGTTGTCATCAGGGGAGGTCAGGTGATAAACTGGCAATTTCTGACCGACATTCCAAGGGGATTTAATACAGAGATCAACGGTGGGTTGGGGCCCTCAATTCAAGGAACCCTTGTTCTAATCGGTCTTGCCTCGTTGGTTTCAGTCCCAGTCGGAATACTCACCGGGATCTATCTTTCCGAGTTCGCGGGGAACGGCAGGTTTCCGTCATCGGTCCGCCTGATCAACGATATCCTTGCAGGAATGCCTTCAATTGTAATCGGATTTTTAGCCTTTCTCACATTGGTGTTGGTAATGGGAAGGTATTCTACCATAGCCGGCGCCTTTGCTCTTTCGATTATTATGATCCCAATCGTAGTAAGAGTAACTGAAGAGTCTCTCAGACTTATTCCGATGACCGTCCGCGAAGCTGGTCATGCCCTTGGGGTACAAAAATGGAAAGTGAGCATGTTTGTAGTCCTGATGGCCGCAAAGAAAGGTGTCCTCACAGGCATCGTCTTGGGAATTGCCAGGATAGCGGGGGAAACTGCTCCATTGCTATTGACCATAGGGGGCACCAGATCATTCTTTAGTGGCTTTGACGCTTCGGTGGACGCGATACCAGTCAGAATCTTCCAGTATGCTAAGTCCCCCTTTGACCCTGCTAATGCAGCTGCGTGGGGCGGAGCCCTTATCCTAATAGTATTAGTCCTTATCTTGAGTGTAGCTCTCAGACTGATAGTTGAAGGGAAATCCTTTGGGACCAAGTCCCACACACTTTGATCCACTAGCCAAAGTTCAATCGCCAAGCTGGTTTATCTCGAATGGGCGATCAGGTGTCTTGACGACAGTGCCGGTGAAGTCTTTCCACGCAAGGTCTCCAATTGCACTTCCATGAATTTCATAGGTCCAAGGGTCTTCGAATATCCCTTTTTCCCAGGTCGGCTCGCCGACATAGTATACATCCCGGCCTTCAGTTATCGAATAAATCTTGCTATGGTGATCGTCAGGCTCTTCGTCAAGCTTTACTCCGACCAGCGCATGACCAATTGCTAACCCATCGTGTTTAGGTACCGCCATTCCGTAGATTAGTGCGCTGTCTAGTCCTCCGGCCTTCAGAAGGGCGGCGGCAAATATGCCCAGCGAGTCGCAATCCCCTGTGCCTTCAACGAATGTTTCTAGCGGATGCTTTGTGTAGTCTGTGGATGTGAACATGAATTGATGAGTGACCTGTAACACCATGTTGGCATAAAGCTCGTCATCCCCGCCGGAGTATCCTCTGAGCCCCCTTGCGAGCGGATCCAATTCGTTCCAGCTCGACAGAGCTTGCTCATAATACTGGACTGATTTCGTTCCCTTCAGAGTCGGGATCCCGTGAAGCGTATGATCATTTCTGTACTTTGCATAGGCAGAATACGGGACGGACCATGAGAAGTCGTGCAGCTCATCCTTCTTGTAGTCATAGACCTGTAGAACGCGGTTAAAGACTACTTCTGAGGTTTGTTCCTCTAGGATGGAAAGCTTGTTAGCAGTGAGAGAAACGTCGTCTTCGGGGCCAGATAGGCCGAAATGGTCTCCTCCCGGTTGGCTCGTTGGCTTTTGAAGAGCCTGCTGCATTTTGAGGTTCTCGTTTTTCAGTTCACTATTTTGCTCTTGTAGGTGCTCTATGACAGCCTTGAGAACTTGCGTCTCGTTGGCAAGAGTTGATATGTCCTCTTTTGCACCGTTAGCTATGATTTCAGATGGTTGAGACTTTTCGACGGCGTTTGCATTCATGTGGTTAGAAGGCGCGGCAACAGGCAGGACAAGTAAAAGAGGGAGAAGGGTCATGCATAACGCGATAAGGACGTACTTGAGCAATCAGTCCGACAATTATTGCCCCGACGACATTGTTTTTTGTATGTCCGTCGTCTTACACTAGCGGAGATTAGATTAGCTCCTCGACTTCCTGTAGCATCGAGACGGCTATTACTTCTATACTATTCTGCCTCTCAGGTTCGTCCTGGTTATCACGACTATGATGCCAAGCAAGGCAGTGAGTGGTACGAGTGCGACTACCGGAAACTCGGGTACTACTTGTGTACCCACGATAACCACTTCATGAAGGCTATGTGGGTAGCTTATCTCAATAACTGCGTCCTCCGATTTTGCGTCACCTTGTATAGTGAAATTATCGGTTTCTTCTCCGTCAACGAGTACAGTATATTCGCCCTGTAGTATTTTGCCGATTCCGATCTTTACGAAACCCTCCGTGCTTTCGTCTCCCTCCAGCATCATCGTTACCGATTTCTTTTCTTCATCGATTCTGATTGAGGAAAGCTCTGAGTTGGTCTGGAAATCTACTCCGATTCCATCAACGAAGAGCTTGTTGTTCGAAGACTGGACGAGGCTTCCGATTCTCAAGTCGTTTACATCAATGACTTGGAATTTCGTAAAGTCGGTGTGATCAAAGAAAATCGCGTGGACCTCATAGACGCCCTGTGGCGCATAAGTCGGAAGCTGGAACTGGAATGAGAACTGTTGTTCAGCGACATCCAATTTCTCATGGAAGGCAACCGGGATTGGTTCGTCGAAAGGATCGTAAACGGTGAGGTCAATATCCTGGCCGTCCTTTGCAATCGACGCGATTCCACCAATCACCACGGCATCGCCGGGTGCATAGCTGTTCTTGTCCGTGACGACTCGAACAAGCTTTGCATCCCTTGCTCCAAGAACGTCAAAGTATCCGTACTCGATGCTTTCATCGTCCTCAAAGTTTACCAATATCGAATGAACGCCGACATTTCCACCCTCGTTGAGTCGGAACTGAAACTCAAATTCTTCATCCACTACTTTATCTCTCACTTCGTCCACTTCATCCAGTGTCTCGCCATTTGGAGTCGTTACAGTGATCTCTACCTTATCACCATCCTCCGCGCCCGTGACCTTCCCGGAGATTTCAACGATATCGCCCAGCTCGTATTCGGTTTCGTCGGTCTCTATCTCAATGTCAAAAGATTTTTCTTCCACATCAAAGTAAGTGAATATCTCGTCACCGCCGAATGTTGCTTCGACAAAGTAAACGCCTTCATCGTCCCGCTCAGATATCGAAAGGGCATAGGAATATTCGCCGCCTTCGATTTCTTGGTTTACACTCCTCTTCGAGGTACCGTCTGCAGGCTCGCCATCGTCAGGTTCCTTTATGA
>DATBMW010000033.1:0-14461 GCA_036554645.1 Nitrososphaera sp. | reverse complement strand
CATGATGTCCATAGCAAACCGGTAATTGTTGGGGAATACGCAATTGTCGGGATAGAGGGAGCAATTTATGATCCAAATGAACCTGAAAATGGAATTGGCTTTACCCTGCATTCTGAAAGCGAGGTTGCCATGTATCTTGATGATATCAAGAACGAGATTGGCAGTGACAAGAAGTTGATTATCATTTCTCATACTCCGCCGAGGGGGGTCCTTGACCTTGCTATCAGATTTGGTCAGCGCAATATTGGAAGTAAAGCCCTGCGAAAGTACATCGAGAAGAATAGCAGCAGAGTGCCTCTTGTGGTCTGCGGCCATGTGCATTTGCAGGGCGGAAAGGATAAGATATGCAAACAAACTAGAATCGTCAACGCGGCGTCTCACGACTTTGAAGGGGCACCTGGCAAGTTGGCCTTGATTGAATTAGACTCGCAAGGAGTAGCTAAAGTTCAGTGGAGGAGAGTTGAGAAAGGACTCGGACTATATGGCGTCGGGAGCGTCAAAGCAGAAAGGTTCTTCGCAGCTGGTATAACCAAAGTCCATCAAATAATAGAGCACACTCCAGAAGCTCTGGCCGCTGCACTAGGATGCAGTCTTGACACTGCTCACAAATATAGAATTAGGGCCCGCTCAGTGGTAGAGAATAGAATTATCGCAACAAGGCCAATTGTGGCACTGGATAATAATCCAATCTTTCTTGATATCGAAACGGACCTAGTTCAGAGTGTCGTTTGGTTGGTAGGAGTGTATTTTGAAAAGGAGGCCAGATTTGTTCGCTATTTTGCCGAGCGGCCCAGCGATGAAAAGTGCGTGCTTCGCAAATTCGTTGATGACATGGCAGACATGAACGGAACGATATACACTTTTTCAGGAACGCGATTTGATGAGCGAGTATTGAAGAAAAGGCTTGAAACGTATGGATTCGACCACTCGAGACTTCCTCCATTCTTCGACATATGCACTGAGATTAGACGCGCAGTAATATTCCCCATCCAGTCGTATCGTCTCAAGGATCTAGCGAGGTATTTCGGCTACAGGTATAGGCATCCGAATCTTGACGGGATGACTGTCGCAATGGAATACATGACTAATTACCAACACAAGCGAGACAAGAAATTGCTGAGACAGCTATTCGAGTACAACGAAGACGACGTTAAGTCGCTTCCCGCGATCGTTGCAAAAGTAGCAGAAGTTGCGGGGACTGAGATCAGGGTGACAGAGACTACTGAAAGAGTGATCGATGTGCGAGTAGAGATACCACGCGACAGTCGCGAACAACTGGCACTTCTAAGGAAATACTACAAGCAGTGCGGAGTTTTCCGTGAAAGAGTTCGCGGAAATGAATTACGATTTAAGACCAAAAATCCGATCGCTTTGGCTGAAATCAAAGCGGCAATGTCCGCATTAGGATTCAGAGACGGGACATACCAGGAAATTGACGGCAAGTCTTATCTCCCTTATTACGGCAAGAATTTGTCAAGTCTTGTGACGAGATTGAACTCCTTAAGTGCCACGGTCGGCAGATAGACATAGATGGTGCGGGGTGTGTGGGGGGATTTTCGCTTGTTTTTACTAGTAAACCAAACGAGGGTTCGAGTTTGTTTCGGGCCGCTTATTCTTGTGTAGCCTTATATCCAAAATAAGCTGTCAGCGAATTGCATGCCTCTGCAAGTAGCTCGACATATCTTTCAACGTCAACGGATGTTCTGCCATCAATAAGCTCTACAGGGACCGTTCGCCGTCGTTTGTAGTCTGTTATAACGTATCGCAGAGTCTGTCCCGCCTTCAATGCTTTGCCTTCATTGAAAAGCTGAGAAATCGAGTTGTTTTCTATGGTGTTCCTGTTGTGGTACTGACCGGCGTCCTTGGACAGCTGTTTAGTAAACACCAAGCACTCTATTGGAACTCGGCCACTTCTAATGTCAGCAACAAAGCGTTCAAAGGTCTGTCGAACCTCGGGCATCAGGGACTTGACTTCAGAGATGCTGTCGCCCTTTGCCATTATCCCCAGTGCCTTATGTTGGAACCTTGTAAAAAGAGGAGGGGTATCATGCCTACGGGCCTCTATCCCCCTTATCTTCACGCTGCCGTCCGAAAAGGCGCCAAAATATCGGTTGGCCGCCGGAAGGTCGTTGCTCTCCTTGGATTGCATAAAAACTATCCACTTGTAGACGCCCTCAAACGAGATTGAAAACCCCGTCTCTTCTTCGACGGCACTTTTCAATTCCACATAATCGCTTTCAGTCGCGCCTTTTTTATGAATCCACAGCGAGTCGACTATGCCGTGCAATATCTTGAATCCCTGCCTCTCTGCGATCCGTGTTGCCTGAAGAAACACCCTCCTGTCAAAGGCGCACACCGCGATATGCGCGTCTATCCTGCCGAACTTGGCGTTGTTAAAGCCGAGATAACCGAAGGTGGCAACGTTTATCCACTTTAGTGCTGTCTGCCGGGCGTCGTATACTTTTCTGTCTTTGTCGCTTGCAGTCTTTATCAGCTCCTTGTATTTTGCCCGCTTTTCTATAACTATCTTTATGGCCTTGGGGACTATACCCTGCTTCCTTTCGCATATGTTGTAGCCAAGCTCCGGGACTCGCTCCTTCGAGTGTGGGCAGCATTTACACCTAACCGTCTCGGCAGAGATGTTCTTTTGGTACATTATGCTCGGATAGAGGGACGCAAAGTCAAACTCGGCCACATCCTCGAACACTCCTGTCATGGGTTCGAAGATGAAACCCCCCCTGTCTGCAACCAGCAGTTCCCCGTAGGTTTTGAAGTGCTCTGCAACAGAAGGCTTCCAGGGTATCAGCATGTCGCTTTTGGCTGCTTGGTAGAACTGGAGGCTGCTCAGGCACTTGCCGATAGACGCGCGGGACGACGTATGCAGAGGCATGCGGCATATCCTTGTCACTTCGTACAGGCCTTGCAGGCCCGTCTCGTCGATTGAAAAGGAATTGCTGACGTCTATATGCACGCGCCCTTTCAGCTGTACAGACGATGGTTTGAAGTGTATCTTGCCGTAAGAAAAATACGATGTGCCTTCCTTGGCTGACTTTTTCAGCGCGTTCTTTTCCCTGCCAAGTGACAGCGAAACTCCATTTTCGCCGGCCCTGTGGAGAAGATATGGAAAGATGAACGCGTCGCCATGTTCTGTAAAGATGATGTCCGGGTCTAGCTTCTCGACTTCACTTTCAAGTCCCTTGAGGATCTCAGCTTCCGAATCACTGGAAATTTCGTATTCTTCCTCCTTGTCTTTGATGCCCGCGGCGGCAAGCCTGTCGGTGAATCTAGGCAAGGCGCTCTTCTTTTTCAGCCTGACGTCTAGCTGGATTGTCCGGAAATCCGGGATGATATAGTTAGTCGCCCAGACGTCGTCGAGCAACTCCCATTGCAATTGGTCCCCGGCGGTAACGTTGCAGAGCGCCAAGGGGAACAAGTCGTGCTCGTACAAGTAGGCCTGTGCCGGCAGCAGGTCGACGTTGTACAGCCTAAACCTGCCAAAGCTGCCGTGCGACTCTATCTCCCGGGCGAGCTTCATCGCATGAGACGAGTCTGTCAGAGTGAACCTTAGCATCCAGGACTTTTTCTGATCAGCTATGCGCTCATACTTTTGGACAAGTTTGTGGCTCTTCACATACCGCCTGCAGTCAGGGCATTGTAACGGGATATTGAAATCAGCCATGTCGTCAACTGCAAGAAAGATGGAATGTGTCCACGCGTCTTCCAGCCTGACACACTTTCCGTCCTCCTGTTTGAGCCAGAACACCATTTTTCCGGCTGAGGGGTAGGCGTCAAAGAGCCAGCCTTTCATGTCTTTTTATCGCCTTTACAAGCAGGTCTATCATCTTATGCTGCACAAACACCAGTGCCATCAGGAGGGCCTCCGCAGGAAACGGCTCGCCCTTTGCGTTTATTGCAGCTGCATAGGCATAACATTCGTCCAGCATCCTGTTGAACAACTCCCGGTCGTCAGCCCTGAGGCTGGCGGCAAATCCCCTCCATGATTCTATCTCTCTCGGCAGGATATCTTTATCGGGAAATAGGCTCATTGACCGCTCCCTCTGACAGCGTCTTTGAGATGTCGAGCAGCTGCTTGTAGTGGTGGAAGATCATGGACATCAAGATTGGCTGTATCCGGACGGGCTTGGTTGCGTACGAACATGCAGAAATGTAGAGCCGGGAAGTCGCAAACATCTTGTCAAACTCTTTTCTCTCTGACTTTGAAAGTGCGTGTCTGAATTCTTTCCATTCACATTCTTCATATATCTGCGCAAGTCTGAACGACGGCACTGTGCGGCCCACGCTATTCCACCTTTACCATCTTGAGCGCCTTTTCGGGTAGAGAAAACTTCCTGGACCTGTATTTGGAAATAGCATTTACTACAAGTGTTGCATTACCGCACAATTCCAGCCTGTTTTTGAACTGCTCGAAGATGTCTTCATAGTCTCTAGTTTCTTCAGTAGAAACGACAACCATGACGTCGCGTGAGATTCTTTTCACTGCGATCATCATTTCCCCGAGCAGTCGCCGGGCTTCTTTCTTATCTACCTGTGGATCTTCCAAGAACATCCTCAATAGACCGGAAATGACCACCAGACCTGCTCCAAAACGCTTCATAGCCTCTGGCAGCTCCGTTATGACCAGAGAGGCAAGCTGGTGGATTGTAAACACCCGGCTCACAATTATCCCGTCAAGAACCTTCGTCAGATCCATGCCGTACTGCCGGGCAAAGCTTATGCACTGGTAGATGTCAGACGTATTTCCTGCGTCGATAAAAAGAACCTGTGACTGCAGACCGCCCTGTCGTTTTGCCAGCAGCGCACGCACACATAATCTTGTGACAAGGGTCGTGGCAGGGCGTCCAATTATGCAGAGTGTTTCTCCTGTTCTAATGCCAGAATAGAAACTGTCCAGTTGCTTGACGTCAAACGTGAGAGCCTTAACAGTGGTTGCTACATGGAAGACGACAGGCTCAATAGGTTCGCGCGGTCGGTTGATGGTTAGAGTGTAAGCTAGCGAATGACCGCAGTTCGGGCAGGGTTCTGTAACCTTACGCGGATCTATGTCCAAGCATGATGATTCTTTAAGGACTGTATTGCACAGACTGCAAAGATACTGTAAAGTCTGCCTATTGTCCATTGCCGGCAGCTTTCATTTCTTGTTAATAATGAAACAGGCACCTTGGAGGGAGGGGGTCATCACATATTACATCATGGTTAATGCAGAAGCTATTAACGGCGACCGATTTCTATCGTAAAAAGTAGGGACAGTCATGACTAAGTGGCATAAGCTTGTGATTTACTAGTAAACGTGAGCTGGGGTTAAAATTTGAAACACATAATGAGAAGACTAAAACAGTGCGGGGGGTGGGATTTGAACCCACGAACCCCTAAGGGATGAGGTATCCCAGTCAATCATAACATCTGAGCTTCGTGTCAGAACCTGATCTCACGCCGTTGACCGGGCTTGGCAACCCCCGCGCACGCTCGTTGCTAATTTCTTACTACAATAATATTCTTTTGCGCTTACTCGATGTTGATGGATACGCCGCCGCTACCTTTGTCCTTCAGCTTGAACGAAACTTCCAGGATTCCGTTTTTGTACGTCGATTTCGCTGTCTTTGGATCCACAATCTCGGGCAGATCCACGCGCTTGTGGTACTTTTGCTGGCCGGTAACTGACTCTATCGTTATCGCATTCTCGTTTGCGCTGACCCGCAGATCCTCTTTGTTTACTCCTGGAACCTCTGCTATTACGCGGAGCTCTCCCTCGCCCTTGATAATATCTACCAGAGGCTCGCGCTCTTCCTTTACCGCCATGCCGCCGCCCAGCATGTTGGGAAACGCGTCAATGTTACCGAACTTGCGAACGACCGGCTTGCCATCAGGCCCTATCTTGACAGAATAACCATACACTATGGGACCCATCTCGCGGACGATCGATCCGTCGTCCAACTTGCGCTCCCGAATAAGGTTCTTTGGCACCTGCTGTTCTACATTTTTGAATGCTTCCTGCATCATTTTCTCCATTCCCTTCATCATTTCGTCAACGTCAGGAAACCAAGAGCTAATTCGCTTTCTCCGTGGACCAAACCACTCATCAAATGGTGACGACATGATCTAAATTGTATGTGAATTCTATTAAAGCATTTACCTCAGTTCTGGAATTCCTTGCCCAGGTCTCGAAGGAGGGACTTTTGCCTGTCGGTTAGCTTTGACGGAAACTTTGCGTTAATCCTCACTATCTGGTCTCCCCGGCCCGAGCCGGCGTAACGGGGAAGGCCCTTGCCCTTGAGCCGGATGACAGTATTTGGCTGTGTTCCCTGCTGGATCTTTACCTTCTCTGGACCATCAAGCGTCGGCACTTTGGTCTCTATTCCAAGAGCGAGGTCGGTGAACATCACGTCGAGTTTGTAGAGAACATGTCCATCCTCGAGTCGCTCAAATTGAGGGTGTTGCTTTACTCTTATTCGGACAACAAGGTCTCCAGGCGCGCCGCCTTGATCAGCGGGTTCGCCCTCACCTCTCATTTGAAATGCCATGCCGTCCTCGGCCCCCGGAGGAACTTCGAGTCTGATCTTTTTTGTCTGCTTTGTCTTTCCGTTGCCCCTGCAGTTGCCGCAGATTCGCTCTATTATCTGGCCCTTGCCATGGCATGTCCTGCACGGCTCGAGGGTCACGAACGTCGAGAAACTGTTCTGGTTGTAGACCCGCCTTGTCTGACCTTCACCGTTACAGACGGTGCACCTGCGGAGTTTTGTTCCCGGCGCGGCTCCGCTTCCTCCGCAAACCTTACACTTTTCAAGCCGCGGTACTTCGACTTCTTCCTTTCTCCCGTTCAGCACGTCTTCTAGGTCAAGTTCCATTTCAAAAACGATGTCGCGTCCTCTCTGCCGCCGAAAGCCTCCAAAGCCGCCGAACAGATCCTCGCCAAAGCCGCTACGGCGCGCTCCTCCGAAAAGATGCTCGAAAATGTCACGAAAGCCTCCAAAGCCGATGTCGCGGAATACCTCTTCAAAGTTGGCCTCCGACCCGCGGAACGCTTCTCCCTCTTCGACATGGCCTACAGTGTCATAACGGGTCCGCTTTTCCTGATCCGAAAGTACCGCGTAGGCTTCGGAAATCTTTTTGAATTTTTCTTCTGCCCCCGGCTGCTTGTTGCGATCCGGATGGTACTGCAGCGCGAGCTTGCGGTAGGCGCTCTTGATTTCTTCTGTGCTAGCGTCTTTTTGCAGGCCAAGGACTTCGTAATAATCGCGCTCGCCGCCGCTCACTCTATCCACCTTTTGAGATGCGTGATGTCTGGTTTCTCAATTATTATACTGTTTTCATGGTGATGGGTTTGGCCCCGCGGCGCTTTCTGTCGAGCCCGACGGAGGGCTTTCAGACTGCGGGCCAGGTGTGCCTGCAGAAGGTCCCGGCGCCGCACCGGCGCTCTGGTACGCCTGGGTACTGATCTCTCCCAGGACGGTCTTTAACGCCTGGATCCTGGCTTTCACATCTTCAATGTTGTTGCTTGCCATCGCGTCTCGCAGCTCCTGGGAAGCCCTGTTCACCCTGTCCGCATTCTCGGCGCTTATCTTGTCCTTCAGGTCCTGCTTCACCAGCTTTTCTGCAGCGTAAAGCAGGTTATCTGCCTCGTTCTTGATCTCCACCTCTTCCTTTTTCTTTTTGTCCGCCTCTGCAAACTGTTCGGAATCGCGCTTTAGCTTTTCAATCTCGTCCTTTGACAGCTTGTTGTTCGCCGTTATCGTGATCTTGGCCTCCTTCTGCGTAGCCATATCCTTGGCGGCAACATTCATGATTCCGTTGGCGTCGATGTCAAAGGTGACTTCGATCTGCGGTACGCCCCTTGGCGCCGGCGGTATCCCTGCCAGGTTGAAATTTCCAAGCGACACGCAGTCAGATGCCATTGGTCTTTCTCCCTGCACCACATGGATCGTGACGGCAGTCTGGTAGTCAGCGGCTGTTGTAAAGATCTTGCTCTTTTTTGTCGGGATGGTGGTATTGCGGTCGATGAGCGGCTCCTTCAGCCCGCCAAGGACCTCCACGCCGAGCGTAAGCGGGGTGACGTCCACGAGCAGTATGTCGGTCGCAACGTCCCCGGCAATAATAGCTCCCTGAATCGCCGCGCCCATTGCAACGGCCTCCATCGGATCAACGCCGCGCTCTGGCTCTTTTCCCATTACCGAGGCTACGAACTGCCTGACCATCGGCATCCTTGTGGGGCCGCCAATCAGGATTACCTTGTCAACTTCTGCAGGGGCCATCTTGGCGTCTGCAAGCGACTGGGTCATCGGCTGCCTGCAGCGCTCTATTATGGGCCGCAGCAATTCTTCGAGCTTTGACCTTGTGAGCTGCAAAACAAAGTTCTTCGGTCCGGACGATGCGTCGTAGGCAAGGAAAGGCAGGTTAATCTCGGTATTGACGACATTTGAAAGTTCTATCTTGGCCTTTTCCGCGGCCTCTCTGATCCTCATCATGGCCGCCTTGTCGCCTGATACGTCAAGTCCCGACTGCTTTCGGAATTCCTGGACGACAAACTGCACCAGCGTGTTATCCATGTCTGTGCCGCCCAGCTGAGTGTCGCCTGACGTACTCTTTACCTGGAAGACCCCGCCGCCCATCTCCATTATGGTTACGTCCAGAGTTCCCCCTCCAAGGTCAAAGACCATTATCTTTAGGTCCTTGTTCGCCTTGTCGAGTCCGTAGGCGAGTGAAGCGGCCGTTGGCTCGTTAATGATCCTGACTACCTGCAGGCCCGCGATGTCCCCAGCGTCCTTGGTAGCCTGCCTCTGATTGTCGTTGAAATATGCCGGCACCGTGATAACAGCCCTGTCCACCTGCTCGCCGAGAAACGCCTCTGCGTCGCGCTTTATTTTCTGGAGGATAAAAGACGATATCTGCTGCGGTGTGTATTCCTTACCGTACACTTTGAACTTGAAATCGGTCCCCATCTTGCGCTTGGCCGCGATCACAGTGCCGTCCGGGTTCGAGATCATTTGTCTCCTTGCCGGCTCGCCCACGATCAATTGCCCTTCCCTGGTGAACGCCACCACGGATGGGAACGCCTTGCCGCCCACCGATGTGCCTTCAGCAGCCTGGATTATCGTTGGCTTGCCGCCAATCATAGAGGCGGCCGCCGAGTTGCTGGTTCCTAGATCTATGCCTATTATTTTTCCCATCGTTTCTCAATCTCCTTGATTACTGGTATCTGCTTCCATAGTAGTGTCAGAAACACTATTTCTAATTATCTTCTTGGAAATTTCGACCAGGCTTGGCCTGAGAACCTTGCCGTTGAGCAGGTAGCCCTTCCTAATCTCAGTCGTGACAGTGTTCTCGGGGACACCACTTTTCTCCAGGTGGGCTATGGCCTCATGGACATTCGGATCAAAGGGAGTACCTACCGTCTCGATCTCCATCACGCCCTCGGAAGACAGGAGCGAATCAATATTCTTCAAGATGCCCTCCAGACCTTGTATCACAAGAGGCCCGGCCCCACTCTGCCTTGCAACAGACAGGGCTCTCAGGTAGTCGTCTCTTATGCCAAGGAACTTTAGCAAGAGATCAGCCTTTACCCGTTCTGTCTTTGAAGAGACCTGCCTGTCAGCCTGCTTGCGATAGTTGTCAAAGTCCGCCATCAGATACTTTATCTTGTTTAGGTTGCTCTCTGATGACTCGCTTACCTTTCGCAAGTCTTCTTTTGTCAGATCAAGCTCCTTTCTCAATTCCGCGATTTCGTCCTCTGCCCCGGCTTTATGATCCTCGGGCTCTTCGGGGGCCACGCTCTCCTTATTTTCCAACGTCATCTCTGGAAAAGAGGCTAGTGATAATAATTGTTTATCGCTCTCGCATGCGCAAGGAATATAGCAGATCTTACGCCCAGCGAAAGCATGACCGATGACGATGAGCTGGAAGCTATCAGGCAGAGAAAGCTGGCCGAGCTCCAAAAGAGGGCAAGTGCCAGGGAAATGATGTCTGGCCTGAGTCAGCCGATAGTGCTGACCGATTCTAATTTCGCGTCTGAGGTTGCGAAGTACCCGCTCTTGCTTGTAGATTTCTGGGCTCCTTGGTGCGGGCCCTGCCGGATGGTTGCTCCCATAATAGAGCAGCTGGCAAGGGAATACTCCGGGCGCGTGGCGTTTGGCAAGCTCAACGTCGATGAGAACCAGATGGTCGCAGGAACTTTTGGCATTCAGAGCATCCCGACAATGATGATATTTCGGGCGGGCAAGCCCGTAGATGTCGTTGTAGGTGCACTGCCAAAGGCGCAGATAGAGATGAAGTTAAAGCACCATTTCGGAAACGGCGATTCGATCTATCGGTAATAGAAAAAGAAAAGAGACCGCACTTAGTTGATGCCCAAGTGCGGGAATGATGCAACGCTTACGCCCAGTTCGCCCTGGATTTTTCTGATCTTGGTGGCGTACTCTCTCATCTTTGCGTTATCGCCCTGTACCTTGGCGATCCTGTACCCCTTCCATGCCTTCCTCAGTGCTCCCCAGCTCTGGCCGGTTGTAAAGCTGCCTCTTGATGTTGTGGCTTCGTTGTGAAGCGACATTATTGCTGTCATTATTGAGATAGTTGACAGTTATTACTTATCACCCATAGTCAACTTTATCCAATTCAAGAGTGAAAACAGTTCATACGACATACATCATGAGGTGCAGCTTACCAAATTTTAGAACTTGAGAAGCACTATCTCAAATTTTTTACAAGAACCTGTCTGCCAAAAGGGGGTTCAATCCATCGCGCCAACTTTTTACCCGGGCATTCTCATAGACGACTGCGGTGGGCCCGTTCAGTAAAAAGAAAAATGAAGAAAAGCAAAAGAGCGTAGAGCGATTCTATGCTCTTCTCAAGGCGCTGATGGACGAACTGTTCGCGTACGCTCCAAAATCAAAGCATGTAAAGATGCCCTTCAACGTTTCTTTTGGTCTCGTTTACGACGATCGCGATTCTTTGTCTTTCACCGGAGTCGATCAGAAAACCGGCAGAAAAATGTACCTTTACAACGTGAGGATAATCGGCAGAATGTTTGAAGAAAAAAGGCAGGCGATGCTTGAAGACAGGACCACCGACACTCTCTTTGCATGGATCTCTGACGTTTGCACCCTGTATATCAGTCCGTTCGTTTACGACTACGTCGAGAACGTTCAGCACAGGGGACAGGGCGCTGTCGATCGCACTACAAGGCAGATAGTTAAGGGATTCATTGACAGCCTCAAAGTGGATCCAAAGCTAAAGCACGTTCTCGACACCATACGCGACGAGCCTACTCAGGATCAAAAAAGCTGACCAGCGCGCCAAGCCGGTTTGGCGTAGCGCAAGATAGTCCGGCTCCGTGACCACTTTTTCGTGGAAAAGATCAGGTGCAGCGTATGCGACGAAATCGTTGATTCAACTATGGTCGCCGAACACATTGCAGCCAGAAGTCATGCCGTAAGGAAAAAAGTTGCCGAATTCAACGAAATGAATGCACAGGTAAAGCTTTCATCCCAACAAGAAATTTCTGTCGTTGGGGCGTGGATAAAGAGTCTTTACTGCTACGACTTTCTTTCAAAAGGCAGCGCTCAGGCGTAGTTACTCTTTATAGATGACTTTGCGCCACAGGCTTCGCAAATTAAAAAGCCCACTTTCTTGCTCTTCTCTGTACGGGTATCTGGACTGCCACATACCGGGCATTGAACATAGTCCTTGACATATCGGTCGATCAGGGCCTGAAATGAAGAAGGAGTCTTGCGTCCAAGGAAAATGACCCGTTCTCCTGCAATGTAGCCCGCGGATGCAAGTTCCTTGTTGAGATAGAGCAGAAATTTCTCGGGATCCCTTCTCAGGGCCTTGGGAAATTCCATAAAGTTACGGAATATCGTCTTCTTGCCGACCCAGATGATCTGCGGAGTCGGAACCACCAGCCTGGCCTTCTCCTTTTTTGCAGTATTGCCCAGCTTGTCCTGTAGCCGCTTAAGGAGCGCTTCGTATTCTGTTTCAGTCTGGGCAGGCACGGTATTTTTCATCGTCGGCCGTCCGACTAATTAATGTATTTGACAGGCCCTTAGTAAAGAGGCAAAATCTATGTCGGTTGCCTTTACATACACCGCAATAAGACAAGAATCCGGCATTCGAAGAAGCGCAGACATGGCAAGCTCTATTATCTTTTGTGAAATGTGCAAGATACCGCTAGCTGGAAAAGACCAGTTCCTTGGACACCAAATGATCTCCCATGAACTGGAGAAGGACGAAGCAGAACGTGCGTGGCAAATCGGCAGTGCGAATTGAAGAATAGGGTTGTTCCGTAGAAATGATCCTGTCGCTAAGAAATTCGGGAGAATGCTGTTTGATAGGAATTTTTACGATTTCTCCATTCGTGAAAACTCTTCATATACCGTCCTGCATTGGAGACAAACTCGCAAGACCCCGGCCTAGCGGCCGCCCCTGAGATCTACAAGGGAATAGTTGGACTTGCCAAGCCTTTTTCGTGTTACCGAGATTGCCTTTGGAGACGAATCGCACCCTATCCACCTTCTGCCAAGTTTTTCTGCAAGAACAAGCGTCGTGCCCGACCCGCAGAAAAAGTCTGCCACTAGAGCACCGGACGTTGAGAATTGTGTTATTATTCGATCGAGCAGTTCCTGGTGTTTCTCCGTCCCATAACCTGTCGAGTAATTGTAAGCCTCCACATCAAGCCAGACATTGTCCAGAATCCTGTGGCTCTTTGGAGGGATCCAGTACTCGGCGTACTTTACATTATCTCTTTTTCTGATGAACTCTTTTAATCTTCCTGTCTGGTTCCAGTAATCCTCGAGTGATAACTTGTCTGAGAATTTGTTTGCATACGTCCTGTAGTTGGTGATCGCCTTGAGCGCGCGGGCCTTGGACCACTTCCACTGGCCCCTTTCCGGAGAATAACCGAAAATCTTGTACCGCATCGTTGGCCTGTCCGTATTGCTCCAAAAGCCCATCCATTGTGCTTCGGAGTTGTGCGGTACTGTGGGCGGCACGAACTTGGCTTTCGCAGTTCTTGAATACCACAAAACGGAGTCATGCGCGTTATGCATCCGGTCTATGGCTTTGAACTGATACTGCAGGTTCTTCGTCCTTCCTCTTTTAACAATTATTTCGTTCCTAAAGTTCTCTGGTCCAAATATCTGGTCCATGAGCACTTTTGCATAGTGCGAGGCATGCCAGTCAAGATGAACAAAGATCGAACCTGAAGGCGACATCAGCCGGCGGATCTCAACGAGCCTTGACCGGAGCATCTCAAGATACGCCTCTCTGTCCCAGGAATCCTCGAAGGCAACGCCGGTCTTGTTCTTGTTACGGTAGTAGTAGCGCTCACCGCTCTGGAAAGGCGGATCGATATACACAAGGTCCAGCATATTTTCAAATCCTTGTTCCTTTAAATGACGCAGACATTCCAGATTGTCGCACTGGAAAAGCAGGTTCATGCTAGAGGCAGGGGCAAAAACGGGATTGGCAGCGTTTGCCTTGTAAACAGCCATTGGACAGAGGATCTACTCCGAGTAGTGAGAAAGGATTCTGATTATTATCTGGATCGCCGGGTGCTGCCTGCGAGGCATCTATGTCCCTCTTCCGACTTTGCGGGACAATTCACACCGGCACATGATAAATATTGACGGTATGTCATGATAAATCGTCATTGCCCAGCATGATACCGATTAACAGGCCCTGGATAGACGAGCAGGAAAAAAAAGAGGTGGTAAAGGTACTTGAAGAAAATGCCCTTACAACTGCGGCCCGAGAGGGTGGCAAACGCGTCCGCAACTTTGAATCTCATATGAGGAGCTACCTCGGGGTCAAGCATGTGCTCGCGGTTAATTCTGGCACCGCAGCGCTCCATGCAGGCCTCCTTGCCGCGGGAATTGAAAATGGAGATGAAGTGCTGCTCCCGTCATTTACTTTTGTGGCCACAGCAAACGCCGTGATCGCGGCAGGAGCCAGACCCGTATTTGTCGATGTAAAGAAGGAGGACTATACGATGGATGTTGCTGACCTTAGGTCAAAGATTACAAGAAAATCCAAAGCCGTTATTCCTGTCCACCTTTACGGCCATCCGGCCGACATGGACGAGATTTCGGAACTTGCGCGGCGGCATTCCATTGATGTTATCGAAGATGCGTGCCAGTCCCTCGGCTCGACCTATAAGAAAAAGCAGACCGGCACTCTGGGCATTATGGGATGCTTTAGCATGTATGCCAGCAAGGTACTCACCTCGGGGGAAGGCGGCGCAGTGGCAACTGATAGCAGCGAAGTGGCAGACAAGATCAGGATGATAAGAAATCATGGCATGGTGGAAGGCTATGATACCAGAGTGCTTGGAATGAACCTTCGACTGCCTGAGCTCAGTGCCGCCGTAGCCGCCGTTCAGATGCGAAAGTTGCGGAAAATGCTAGAGCTTAGAAGGCGCAACGCATCAATGCTTTCCAGGATGATCAATCCCGGG